>CAZANJ010000058.1:0-11032 GCA_964486415.1 uncultured Anaerolineales bacterium | reverse complement strand
GCAAGCAACACCAGCAACACGACACGTAGTAATCTACTCATAGCCTTTCTCCTGGCGCTTTTATAATCGTGGTGGGCGGGCACGAGACCCGCCCCTACAAAACCGGGTGTAGGGACAACCCTTGTGGTTGCCCTTATGGTTGCCCGCGCCCCCACCGGGCGGGCACGAGACCCGCCCACTACGGAGGTTTCAATATGTCGTGGATTATAGCTTGGTACCCTGCTTTTGCCAAGAGTAGTTGCATTTCTAGCGGGGCGGTTGAAATCGCGCTATAATTCAACCATGATTTCTCGCATTTCTTGTGATCGGCGTTATCTTCTCATCGCGCTCGCTTTGCTGACCTTGACCGCTTTCACGGTGCGCGCACTTTCCCTCGATGCGCAATCCCTCTGGCGCGACGAGGTGGACGCGCTCCGCTTTGCCACCGCGCCCTGGTCGGAGATGCTGGGCAATTTCACGCGCCCCGGCTGGAACGGCCCGCTCTATTTCCTGCTGCTGCGCGGCTGGATCGCGCTCACCGGCGCGAGCGAGTACGCTATGCGTTTCTTCTCGCTCATCTTCGGCGTGCTCTGTGTGCCGCTGATCTACGCGCTGGGGCGCCGCCTCTTCGACCCACTCACGGGCCTGCTCGCCGCGCTGCTCGTCGCTCTCTCACCTTACTTGACCTGGTACAGCCAAGAAGTGAAAATGTACACATTGGTGCCCGCGCTGGCACTCCTGGCACTCTACGTTTTGCAGCGTGCCATTCTTGAAGGCGGGGGGAAGTGGTGGGCGGTGCAGATTGTCGCGACGACGCTGGCTTTTTACTCCCACATCCTGGCCGCTCTGCTCATCCTGGTGCAAGGGCTCATCTATCTCGCCTGGTGGTCACTTTCGCGCAAACGCTGGAAGGGCGCGCTGATCAGCCTGGCTTGCTTGACCCTGCCCTATCTGCCGCTGGTCGTCTGGCAAGCGCCGCTGGCTTTCCAGGAGCGCGAGACGGGATTCCATCCCTACACGCTGGCCCAGATGGCGGAGATTTTGCTCAACGGGTGGAGCACGGGCATCATCGGCTGGGGCCATCTCTGGGGCGCGGGGTTGATGACCGCGCTGGCCGTCTGGGGCGCGCTAAGCGTGGGGCTGCGGAAGCTCAAACGGGTAGGAGGGCTGTTGGCCTGGCTGCTGATACCGCTGCTGAGCGTGTGGTTTATATCGCTGCGCCAGCCGCTCTTCACCGACCGCTACCTCATCTGGTCCGCGCCGGCCTTCTATCTGCTCGTCGCCCTGGGATTGGCCTCCCTGCGACAGATTCAGGTTGGTTCAATCTCTGAGATTGCATCAATCTTGATGGGCCTCTTGCTCGCTGGACTCATCCTGCTCAGCGGCGCCAATCTTTGGCGACAAGCGACCGTGCCGTTCAAGGCCGATTTCCGCGCGGCCGCGGCCTATGTGTCCGATTATGACGAAGCGCAGGAATCGTCCAAGGCTCACGCGCAACGGGTTCCCTCCAGCGCCGATGAGGAAGGCTCCCATCGCTGCTATCTCCCATTCGTCGCCGCCCACCTCGGCGCACGTGAGGAGAATGAGTTGCTCATCTTTCAGATCCCCTATAGCCGCTACACCTTCAACTACTACTTCCCCCAGGAGGATTACGCCTGGGCCGAGGGGCTCTACACCAACCATCGGGCGCCGGACGGCTCCTATTTGATGGGCGCCGAGGAGGCCGCGCGGCATATGGAGGAGATGACCGAGGGATATGAAACAGTCTGGCTGATCGCCAGCGAGGTGCCCATGTGGGACGATCGCGGCCTGGTGCGAGCCTGGCTGGAGAGCAACCTGGAGCGCGTAGACACCGCTCACTTCGCGCGGGTGGATGTCTTTCTATACGTGAGGCGTAAAACCTAAGGGATAATTCCTGTGAGCCACTCCATCAGCCGTGTCAAGCGCACGAAAGCGGAAGCCCAGGCGGCCTACGACCGGATGAGCCGCTGGTACGACTTGCTGGCGGCTCCCTCGGAGCGGCGATACCGACAGGCAGGGCTGGACATACTCGATGCTCAAGAGGGGGAGCGCATCCTGGAGATCGGTTCCGGCACTGGACACGCGCTGGTGGCCCTGGCCCGCACTGTTGGTTCGATGGAATCGGTCTGCGGCCTCGACATCTCGATGGGGATGCTCGATTTTGCGCGAGAGCGGGTGGAGGAAGCGGATCTTTCCGAGCGTGTGAGCCTGTGGTGCGGCGATGGCGCGGCGATCCCTTTCAAGGATAATTGCTTTGAAGCGATATTCATCAGCTTCACGTTGGAGCTTTTCGACACTCCGGAGATTCCGGTCGTCCTGCGCGAGTGCTGGCGCGTGCTCCGTGACGAGGGTCGCTTGGCCGTTGTCTCAATGGTCAAGAAGGAAGGCATGATGGTTCAGTTCTACGAGTGGGTGCATCGGCTCTTACCCGCCTACGTCGATTGCCGGCCCATCTTCGTCCGGCGTTCCCTGGAGGAGGCCGGGTTCCAGATCATTGAAGAGCAGGAGCTGTCGATGTGGGGTTTGCCAGTGGCGGTCGTCCTGGCGAAAGATGTCCCCCCTAGACTATTAGCATCTTACCGATCATAACAATGTTCGATCACTTCGATCTGCTGGCCCCGATATACGATCTCGTGCTGCGTCCACCGGACCCGACGCGGCTGCGTGAGCTGTTACGTTTGCCGGTCGCAGGCCGCATGCTAGAAGCTGGCGGTGGCACTGGGCGGGTCTCCTCTCAGTTGTGCCCCCTAGTCGAAAAGTTGGTCATCGCCGATCTCTCCCGGCCAATGCTGAGGGAAGCGAAGAGTAAGCTCTGCCTGCGGCCAGTGCAGTCCTACGTCGAGCGGTTGCCTTTCCCCAATGGATACTTCGAGCGCGTGCTAGTCGTGGATGCGCTGCACCATTTTTGTGATCAGCGAGTCGCCGTGGGGGAACTACTGCGCGTGCTAAAGCCAGGCGGGCGGATGGTGATTGAGGAACCGGACATCAGGAGCTTGCCGGTCAAGCTGGTTGCACTGGCCGAGAAGCTGGCCTTGATGAACAGCCATTTTCTCACAGCGGAGGCGATTCGCGGGCTGGTCGAGAGCAACGGCGCAACAGCTCAAATTGAGCGCGATAGCTCTATGGTGTGGGTGGTGACCGATAAGTCGTAAGCCTTATTGCTCAACGGTGAGGCTTATTAAACGAGCGCCGATGTTAGCTTGACGCTGTTGAATTATTGTGGTACTATGTAAAATGTTCAGCAAGATGGCTGATGTGATACAAAATTATTATCAAGGAGGTGGCCCTATGAAGAAGCTCCGACCTGTTCCCCTAGGTGTGTTAGGTCTCTTGATCGTGCTCAGCTTGATGGCTGGTTGTTACAGGCCAGCAGCCCCTGAGGTCACGGATACGCCAGCCGGTGGCCCGGAAGCGGTCGAAACAGAAGAAGGAACTCCCGACATGGAAGCCACAGCGATTGCGAACTCTACGCTGGCGGCCCAGACGCCTGAGGAGATGGAGGGAGAGAGCGAGACGCCTACTGCATCGGCTACCACTCCCACCTCCGTGCTGGAAACACCCACTACAGAGCCCACCACAGAATCTCCCACAGCGCAACCTACTTCAGCGGCGACTGCAACCCCGGCCCCGGAGGGAGAAGTAGTCCACGTCGTTCAAAAAGGAGAAAATCTATTCCGCATCGCGCTGCGCTACGGGACCAAGGTGGAGAACGTCGCCAACGCGAACGGCATCGCTAATCCTGCTCTCATCTACGTTGGGCAAGAGTTGACCATCCCCGGCGGCAAGCAGCAGGAACCTTCTGAGGGCGCGACGACCTACGTGGTGCAACCAGGGGACAACCTGTTCCGTATCGCACTCCGCCATAACATGAGCTACTTGTACTTGGCCCAGTACAATAACATAACCAACCCGGCTCACATCCGCACCGGTCAGGTCATCAAGATCCCGCCGCAATAGGGCCTAATCGGCAAAGTTCTTATACATTGAGTGAGAATTTGGTAATTAGAAACTACTTTAGTTCTGTCTATGCCAGGCTAGGTTGCTAGACAGAATATTGGGATGTGGAAGGTGAGGAGGCTGTCATACATACTGGCAGGACTGAAGAGCTAGAAGTCGAAAAGGATGCACCACGCCTTCGGCGCCGTCCACCTTGGATCCGAGTGCGGGCACCGGAGGGTGATGAGTACCACTGGCTCAAGCGATTGATGCGATCCAAAGAACTCCATACTGTTTGCGAGGAAGCTCATTGCCCCAACATCGGTGAATGTTGGGGCAATCGTACTGCTACATTCCTTATCCTTGGAGATACTTGCACACGCAACTGTCATTTCTGTGACGTCAAGACGGGCCGCCCCGCCCCGCTCGATCCCGAAGAACCGGAACACGTGGCACAAGCTGTACAGTCGATGGAGCTTGAGCATGTTGTTATCACCTCAGTGGATCGAGACGACTTGCCTGATGGCGGTGCCTCTGTGTTCGCGGCCGTCATTAACCGCATTCGTGAAGTCCAGCCCGGCTGCACCATTGAGGTATTGATACCCGATTTCCGAGGTCGCTCCCAGTCCCTGAAGACAGTGATGGAAGCCTCCCCCGATGTACTCGGTCATAACGTCGAGATCCCGCCTCGCCTATACCGCTCAGTCGCTCCCCAGTGTCGATATTCGGAATGGTCGCTGAAAGTACTGCGTGATGCAAAGGACATGTGGCCCCAAGCGATCACCAAGAGCGGCATCATGGTCGGGCTCGGCGAGACCAAGGAGGAGGTAATTGAGGTCATGCGCGATCTGCGCGAGGTTGATGTAGATATTCTCACCATCGGTCAGTATCTCAGTCCCTCCCGCGAGCATGCTCCCATCGTGCGCTATTATGAACCCGCTGAGTTCGAGGAGTTAAAGGAAGCGGCCTACGAACTCGAATTCCTATACGTCGTCAGTGCTCCCCTCGTCAGATCGAGCTTCCGCGCCCAAGAGGCCTATTTGGAGGCCAAGGCTCGTAAGTGAACTCAATGTTTCCTCGGCTTTGATCTGCGGTAGTGTCCCCTTGGGTATTGCTGCTCTCGAGGGGTCGCCAGGTCCCGAACTGTTCTGCGATCCGTAAGAATAATCCCAGATTTTCAATTACATCTTTCGCACCACCCATTCAGAAATGTTTCGTCCCATCCTTTTCCTAATTTCCAGGAAATTGTCCACCCTCAAAGCGCTGTGACCAATAGATTGCACTCTGCCCTTCAGTCCCTCTCATCCCCAGTTGACTTTTTTACTAAACTTGCGGCACAAGGTTGTGTTATCCCAAATATATCCCAAATAGATTTGGGATATTCGACCAGACGCATTCAATATCAATTCAAGGAGTGTTCAAGATGGACCTGAAACTGAGCGACGAGCACCGCATGATCCGCGATATGGCGCGTGATTTTGCCGAAAAGGAGATCGCGCCCGTTGCGGCAGAATATGACGAGACGGGGGAGTTCCCCCGTGAAACCATCAAGAAGATGGGCGCCCACGGCTTCATGGGCATCGCTGTGCCGGAGGAATATGACGGCGTCGGGATGGATACGCTAGCCTATGCGCTGGCCCTGGAGGAAATCTCCAAGGCGGATGGCTCCCACGGCGTCATCATGTCGGTCTGCAATTCCCTGTATTGTTATGGCCTCCTGCGCTACGGCTCCGAGGAGCAGAAGCAGAAGTATCTGCGCCCGGTCGCCAGCGGCGAGGTCATCGGGGCCTACGCATTGACTGAGCCCCAATCTGGATCCGACGCCGGTAACATCCGTGTCACCGCCAAGCTCGCTCCCGACGGATCCCACTACGTCATCAATGGCACCAAGTCCTGGATCACAAGCGGGCCGGTGGCGAAGTACATCGCACTTTTCGCCCAGACCGATCCCGACGCCAAGCCCCGCTATCGAGGTGTCAGCGCCTTCATCGTCGACACCGATATGCCAGGATTTGAGCGTGGCAAGACGGAGCCTAAGCTGGGCATCCGCGCCTCGGCCACCTGTGAGGTTCACTTCGATGACTACAAGTGCCCGGTTGAGGCTCGGCTGGGCGAGGACGGCGAGGGCTTCTACATCGCCATGGCGGTGCTGGACGCGGGGCGCATCGGCATCGCCTCCCAGGCGCTGGGCATCGCCGAGGCAGCCTACGAGGCCTCGGTGGAGTATGCCCGCGAGCGGACTGCTTTCGGTCAGCAGATCGGCCATTTCCAGATGATTCAGCAGAAGCTGGCCGATATGAAAACCCGCATCGAGGCCAGCCGCTTGCTCATCTATAAGGCGGCGCTGGCCAAGGAGGAGGCTCACGAGACGGGCAAACGCTACTCGCTGGAATCCTGCATGGCCAAGACCTTCGCCTCGGAGACGGCGATGTGGGTGACGACGCAGGCGATCCAGATACACGGTGGGATGGGCTACAGCAAGGAGATGCCCATCGAGCGCTACTTCCGCGACGCCAAGGTGACCGAGATCTACGAGGGCACCAGTGAAGTCCAGCGCATGGTGATCGCGCGAATCGAGACCGGATTGCGGTAAGCACCCACCTGGAGGCGCCAGATGACGAGAAAACTAGAGCCGAGAGTGTACACGCTCGACGAAATCAGCGAGGAGGAATTCACAGCGCTGCTGCTCGCGGAGGATTGGCTCGACTGGACGCCTTCGGAGCAGTTCGCCCGCGATCAAGAGTGGATTGATGAACATATGGACAAGTTTGTCCAAGAATATCCCGACCAATGGATGGCTGTCTACCATCAGCAAATCATAGCCGCTTCGCCAGATCTGGGAGTGGTGCAACAAGCGGCTGACAAAATTGAGAATCGCGAAGAAGTTCTCATATTCTTCGTCGAGGGACGCATCTATGTCTACTAAAATTCGTCTGACTATCTCAAGGAAGCCGGCTAGAGATGATCCATCTGCATACTGAGCGATGGCCGTAAGACACTGCCCGAGACGGTCATCCGCGCCCACCTGGCACCGGAATGGGCTGACGTACCGCTGCTGATAGGTTTCGACGCTATGCTGGAGCAAATGTCACTTTACTGCGCTGCTTGGAACGATGAAGCTTACCTCGAACTACCTGAAATGTGAGGAGTGATAAGATGAAAGCACTTTGTTTTTACGAGCACGGCGATTTGGACGTTCTGAAATATGCCGATGTCCCCGACCCCCAACCCGGCCCCGACGAGGCATTGGTGCGCGTGCGGGCCTGTGCGCTCAACCACCTTGACATCTTCGTGCGCGAAGGCTGGCCGGGACTCGATCTTGAGATGCCCCATTGGGGCGGCTCCGACGTCGCCGGCGAGATCGTCGAGCTGGGCGCGAACGTCTCCGACTGGGAGATCGGGCAGCGTGTGGTGGTGGATCCCGGCATCAGCACCCGCGTGGACGAATTCACCCGCCAGGGCGAGCATTCCCTCAGCCCCGGCTACTTCATCCTCGGCGAGCAGGTGCGCGGCGGTCACGCCGAGTATGTGAGCGTGCCCGCTTCCAACCTGATGGAGATGCCCGATGGCTGGGACTTCCCCCCGGCCGCGGCGCCGCTCCTGGTGAGCCTCACCGCCTGGCGCATGCTGATCCAGCGTGCCAAGCTGCGGGCCGGCGAGTCGGTGCTGATCGTGGGCGCGGGCGGCGGGGTCAACTCGATGGCCATCCAGATCGCCAAGCTGGTCGGTGCGAAGGTTTACGCCCTCACCAGCACCGAGGAGAAGATGGAACAAGCCCACGAACTGGGCGCCGATGTGGTGCTCAACTACCGCGATGATCCCCGGTGGAGCAAGACGATCTACAAGCTGACAGCGCGGCGCGGCGTGGACGTGGTGGTCGATAACGTAGGGCAGGCCACGCTGACCCAGAGCATGCGAGCGGCGGCGCGCGGTGGGCGCATCGTCATCGTGGGCAACACCTCCGGCCCCAAGACCGAGATCGACATCCGCTATATCTTCGGCAAGCAGATCAGCCTCATCGGCTCCACCATGGGCACCCATCAGGACTTCCACGACGTGATGAACTTGATCTGGGCCGGTAGACTGAAGCCAGTGGTGGATCGAGTGATGCCGCTCTCCGAGGGGCGAGCGGCCTTCGAGGCCCTGGAACGCGGGGAGCAGTTTGGGAAGATCGTGCTAACCCTGTAGATTGGTGGCTTAGTGAATAAGAAGCGCTTCTCCCTTCCCCGAAGTTCGGTGATCGCCCTGGGCTTGCTGGCACTGGCGCTGGGATTGGGAAACGTTGGACGAGCGGTGATGGCCCTGCGCTACGCCGCTCGCTTGCCCGATCTGAGGATAACGGTATTATGGGGGTATCTGGCGGCGATGGGGGCCTTTTGGGGCTTGGCCTTCGTCGTATGCGCGATAGGGCTGATCGGTTTTCGCCCCTGCAGCCGCTGGCTGGTGCTGGCCGCGGTGACACTTTACGAAGCGCACGTTTGGATCAACCGTTTGGCATTCGACGCTTCTGATTACGCCCACCAGACTCGGCCCCGTGATGCGGTGCTCACACTGCTTCTGTTAGGGCTTTTCTGGGGCGGGCTCAACTTGGATGAGGTGCGCGCTTGTCTGAGAGAAACGTGATGAGGAGATCGATTGTGACAAAATTTAGATAAGGAGAACAAAATGATGAACCTGTGGCATGAACTACCTTCGGGGCCGGATTGGCCTAGAGTGATCTACATAGTTGTGGAGATTCCCAAGAAATCGCGCAACAAGTATGAATATGATGAAAAGGGAGGCTTCGTCAAGCTGGATCGAGTGCTTTTTTCCTCCCTCCATTATCCCGGCGACTATGGATTCATCCCGCGGACACTGCACGATGACGGTGATCCCTTGGATGTATTGGTGATTACCAACGAGCCCACTTTCGCCGGCTGCGTCATCGAGGCGCGGCCCCTGGGGCTCTTCCGTCTGGTGGACAAGGGAGAGATCGACGATAAAATTTTGGCCGTGCCGCACACCGACCCGCTGTTCAATGATTACCAATCCCTAGAGGATGTACCAACCCACTTTATGGATGAGGTAGCGCACTTCTTCAGCGTTTATAAGGACCTGGAAATAGGGCAAGCTGAAGCTCGCGGCTGGTCCGGGATTGAGGACGCTTATCAGGAGATCGAAAAAGCCGTGGATCGATATTGGAAGCATATGCAGGGGCGCCAGCGGGGGTGAACGCCTCTACGTAATGGAGATACTCAGCATTGCTTCTCACAAAGGCGGGCCTAGCCATCTCCGGGCAGGCCCGCTTTCTGCATTTGACACAGATCGAGCGGCATGTTATCCTCCCTCGGATGAATTAGTCTTTTTGAGTATGTTTGGGGAGTTTGCAATGCTTACAATCACGCTTGCTCAAATGAACGTCCCGCAAGGGCAGCCGGAGGCTAACCTGGCACGGGCACGCAGATTCGCGGCTCAAGCTCAGGAGGCCGAGGCCGATCTGCTCCTGCTGCCCGAACTTTGGCTCCACGGCTATGACCTGGAACAGGCCGAGGAATGGGCCGCGCCGCTGGGAGAGGGCGGCTTCGCCGCGATGGCCGCGATGGCCCAGGAGTTCAACTTGCACCTCGCCGGCTCACTCCTGGAGCGGCACGCCAAGGGTGTCTCCAACACCGCCGTCCTCTACGCGCCCGACGGCTCTCTTCTGGGCGCTTACCGCAAGATGCACCTCTTCCGCTTGATGGAGGAGCATCATTACTTGAGCCCCGGCGATCACGCCACGCTCTGCCCCACACCCTGGGGGCCGACCGGGCTGGCCATTTGTTACGACCTGCGCTTCCCCGAACTCTTCCGCACTATGGCACTGGCAGGCGCCAAGCTTTTCATAGTGCCGGCCCAGTGGCCCGTGAAGCGCATCGAAGCCTGGCTCCTCCTGGCCCGCGCCCGCGCCATCGAAAATGAGCTGATCGTCGCAGCCTGTAATCGCGTGGGGAACGACGGGGATGTGGAATTCCCTGGACGATCCATCATTGTGGACCCTTGGGGAAACGTATTGACAGAAGGTGACGACCAGGAACAATTGTTAATCGCTCACGCTGATTTAAGGGAAATCCGCAAGGCCCGCCGCTACCTCACCGTCTACGAAGACCGGCGACCAGACGCCTACCACATCGACAACACCCCGTAGGGGGGGGGTCGGGCACAGAGTCCCGCCCCTACGGTGTGATGATACAGTCGTAGGGGCAACCCTTGTGGTTGCCCTCCCTTGTGGTTGCCATCTCAAAACAGAAAGCGAATCAAAGAATGAACAACTATACTCAAACCGCCGTTTCCATCGCGCACGAGGCCAGCACCATCGTGCGCGATGATTTTCCAAGCGCTGCGCTTGCCCGCGTCAACTTCAAAGGCGCGGTCAACCCAGTCACCGAGACCGACACGACCGTCCAGGCGCTGATCATCGAGCGCTTGCGGGAGGCATTCCCCGATCACCACATCCTGGCCGAGGAGGACAGCGGCGATCAGTCCCTCTCTTCTGGGGAAGCGGGCGACGGGCGACCGACCTGGCTGATCGATCCGCTGGACGGCACCAACAACTTCGCCCACGGCTTCCCCCATGTCGGCATTTCCCTGGCGCTGCTGATGGAAGGGAAGCCCGCCATCGGAGTGGTATACGACCCGCTGCGACGGGAGACCTTCGCCGCGACTCTTGATGAAGGAGCCCATCTCAACGGTCAGCCCATCAAAGCCTCCGATGTCAAGCTCCTGCAGGACGCATTCTTAGCCACCGGTTTCCCCTATGACCGTCGCACCGCATCAGATAACAACGTCGAGCGCCTAGATCATTTCCTGCGCCGCAGCCAGGGCGTGCGCCGGGCCGGCGCTGCTGTTTTGGATCTGGCCTACGTCGCTTGCGGACGCTTCGATGGCTTCTGGGAGATTCGGCTTCATCCTTGGGATGTGGCGGCGGGGATACTCCTGGTGCGGGAGGCTGGCGGTCGGGTGACCGACTTCGGGGAGAATCCGGACTGCGTCTTTGGAGACACCATCGTCGCCTCCAATGGCCGTATCCACGACCAGATGTTGCGCGTCATCCGCGAAGGCGCCGCCGCGCCCCGGCCCC
>CAZANJ010000057.1:5991-11097 GCA_964486415.1 uncultured Anaerolineales bacterium | reverse complement strand
CCACAGAAAGCCTCTGGTGGCCTCTGGAGGGCCTTGGAACCGCTACGATTTCCCAAGTCACCCTCGACCTTTGACTTTTTAGCATGGCTGCACTATACTACATTTCAGATAAACAGCCAAGGCAGTATAATTAAACCAGTGAAACGCGCCACCTGCTCACTCCCCCCTAGGTGAGCGGGCTTTTTGCTTGTCGGAGGAAACAGTATGTCCGCACGACCTCGACGCAAACCTCTCACCAAAGTACCGCTACGGATTCTGCTAATTTTAGCGCTGCTCGCTCAAATCATTCTAGCGGCTGGATTGGTAGGCTACCTCTCGATTCTAAACGAAAAACGGGCGGTTAACGATGTCGCTGAGCAACTGCGAAACGAGATAACGGCACGCATTGAGGAACATCTTCACTCATTCCTACAAAAGCCCCACCAGATCAACCGCATCAACGCCAACGCTATCCGCCAGGGATTGCCAGCGGCCGATGATCCCCATGCGCTGGAGCACTACTTCTGGGAGCAGATTCAGGTCTTCGATTCGGTGACCAGTATCTACTTCGGCAACACCAAGGGCGGCCTCGTGGACGCCGGCCGCGAGGGAGCAGGAGGCTCATTGTACGTGATCGTGACGGACGATTTCGAGAGCGGTCCATTTAGAAAGTATGCCACCGATGCCGAGGGTAATCGCACCGAACTGCTGACCACCGTCCCCAAATTTGACGCCCGAAATCGCTCCTGGTACACCAAGGCGGTCGAAAAGGGCGGCGCCGTCTGTACCGAGCCCTACATCCTGTTCACGGGGCAGGACCTGGCTATCTCCTCCAGCTCTCCGGTCTATGACGCACAGCAAAACCTGCTTGGCGTGGTCGCAAACGACATCTTCATCTCCCACCTCAGAGACTTCCTGCAAAGCCTCAATATCGGCAAGACTGGCCAAAGCTTCATCATCGAGCGCTCAGGACTGTTGGTCGCCTCCTCCACGGACGAAGCCCCATTCATCGATATAGATGATAAAACTCAGCAGCGTCTTCAGGCGAGCGAGAGCGAAATCCCGCTCATTCGACTGGCTGCCAGGCACATGACCGAACACTTCGGCCATTATGACCCAATCACCGAGACGCAACATCTGGAGTTCAAAATCGATGGGCAGAGCCAATTTCTGCAAATATCGCCGTACCAGAACCAATACGGCATCGACTGGCTGATCGTGGTCGTGGTCCCCGAAGCGGACTTTATGGAGCGCATCCAGGCCAACAGGCGCATGACAATCTCGCTCATCGTCGCCACCGCCATTGTGGCCGTCCTCGCCAGCTTCGTCACGGCCCAATGGATCACCGAACCGATCCAGCGCTTGAATGTCGCGGCGCAGGCCCTGGCCGATGGAGAATGGGAGCAGTCCATCCCCACCACTTTTATCCGCGAGCTCAACGAAGTGATCTCATCATTCAACACAATGGCCGAGCGCTTGACCGCCGAGATCGCGGAGCGCGAGCGAGTTGAGCAAGCATTGCGCCGTCGCGCGCTGGAACAGGAGACATTGCGAGAGGCAGCGCTGACTATGACCACCACCCTGGAACGGGGTGAGGTGATCGAGCGCATCCTGGCCCAACTGCAAGAGGTAGCGCCATACGACACTGCATCGGTGCAATTACTTCGGGATGAGCATCTGGAGATCGTCGGCGGGCGGGGCTTCCTCAATCTGGAGCAACTGCTGGGCATCCACTTGACCCTGAACCCGCAGATCAACCCCGGCGCGAAAGTGATCCACACCCGCAAGACCTTCGTCGTGGAAAATGCACAGGCAGAATATGCCGGCTTCCAGGGTAAACCTCACGCGGCCGCCAACATCCATAGCTGGATGGGCGTACCCATGTTGGTGGGAGATGATCTGATCGGCCTGATCGCACTAGACAAGCACGAAGTGGACTTCTACACTCGCGAACACGCCCGTCTGGCCGAGACATTCGCCGCCCAGGCCGCCATCGCCGTGGCGAACAGCCGTTTCTTCCATGCGGAGCGGGATCAGCGCGAGTTGGCGGAAGCACTGGCGGAAGCCTCCGCCGCCGTCAACAGCAGCCTGGAGCTGGAAGAGGTGCTGGATCACATCCTGGACCAGGTGGAGCGCGTCATCGCCGGCGAGACATTTAACATCATGCTGGTCGAAGGCGACAAGATCCGCATAGTCCGTTGGCGAGGGTATGAAGAGATGGGAATCGATGATAAAATCGGTGAGTTATCAATACCGATCACGGAATATAACAGCATGGTGAAGATGATGAAGGACGGCGAGCCCGTCATCATATCGGACACAGCCAGCGAGGCCGGTTGGGTGATCCGCGAAGGCTTTGAGTGGCTCCGTTCCTACATCGGCGCCCCCATCTGTGTTGGGGGCAAGGTAGTCGGGTTCCTCAACGCGGACAGTACCACCCCCGGACGATTCGATGCCGACGACGCCCAGCGGCTGGGAGCCTTCGCCGATCACGCCGCTATCGCCATCGAAAATGCCCAGTTGTACCAGGAGCTGGAGGGTTACGCCGAGCAACTGGAACTACGCGTTGAAGAACGCACTGCCGAGCTCCAGGCCCAGTATGCCCGGCTGGAAGCGATCCTGCGCAGCGTCACCGATGGTATCGTCGTCTCCGATGGGAAGGGAAACATCACCCAGGCCAACCCGGTCGCGCAGCGCTGGATCGACCAGACCCTCTCCCCGGAGGAGACGGAGCAACTCTGGGACACCTTGCGCGATCTGGTGGCGCGGGCGGAGGAGCGCCCGGAGAGGGTGCTGGAGTTAGCCGGGCTGGATCTAGAGCTAACCGCCGCGCCCATTTCCGCCCCGAATATGGAGGAGGCAGCGGTGGTAGCGATCCACGATGTCAGCCATCTCAAGGCCCTGGATCGGATGAGGTACCGCTTCATCACCAACATATCCCACGAATTCAGAACCCCGATCGCGACGATCAACGCCTACGTCTATCTCCTGCGCAAGCACCCGGAGCGATACGAGGAATACCTCGATATTATGGGAAAGGAGATAGAGCTTTTGATCAAACTGGTGAATGACATTATGACCATCGCCCAGTTGAGCGCCGGCCGAGAGGAGATGGAAACCCAGCCGATGTCACTCAATCAGTTGACCAGCATAGTATGCGCCGGATGGGATGAAAGAGCCCAAAAGCAGGATATAGCGCTGAGGTTACGTCTGGCCCAGAAAGACCCGCTGGCGATGATGGACGCCGATTGGATAAAGATAGTCATGGAGAACTTGCTCTCGAACGCCCTCTTGTACACTCCCGGCAGGGGATCTGTGATCGTCTCCACGGACGAGGATCTGGCCCAGGGCCGCCACTGGGCCACTCTGTCCGTGAAAGACACTGGTCTTGGCATTCCGGAAGAGGAGCAGGCCCACATCTTCAAGCGTTTCTTCCGCGGCGACGAGCCCCGTCAGATGCAAGTCACCGGAACAGGATTGGGGCTGGCGATTGTGAAGGAGATCGTGGAGCTGCATGGCGGATGGATAGAGGTGAAAAGTCAAGAGGGCGCAGGCAGCACATTCACCGTCTGGCTGCCGATAGCGGACTAGGCCTCGCTCCAAAAACGGGCGGGCACGAGACCAACGAGACGGGCGGGTACAAGACCCGCCCCCACAAAAGTTGCTCAAAGTCGAAAGGAACCCGCTGATGATTTTTTACGAAAACCGCTCGCTCTTCTCCGACTACTACCTGGAGGAGCGAATCGACACACACGCCGAATGGGCCGAGGACATCTCAGCCGCCTTCGAGGCCGCGCGGGCGCTCTACCGCGACAAGCGCGAGGTGCTCGCCGGCGCCAACGAGGCCCAGACGGAGGCCGAGTTCATCCGCCCGCTGCTGCGCGAGGTGCTGGGCTTCCAGTTCGATGTCCAGGCCCGCGTGACGCGCCAGGGCCGGCTCAACTGGCCCGATTACGCCCTCTTCACCCGCGAGCAGGATAAAATCGAGGCCCAGCGACGCCGCGACGAGCAGGAAGCCTATTACGCCCGCGCCGCCGCCGTCGCCGACGCCAAATTCTGGGGCCGCCCCCTCGACCGCAAGATCAGCGATCCCCGCGACGAGCTCACCAACGCCAACCCCAGCTTCCAGATCGTCAACTACCTGGTGGCGACCGGCGTCGATTGGGGCGTGCTGACCAACGGCCAGCGCTGGCGCCTCTACTACGCCCGCGCCCGTTCCCGCGTCGATACCTACTACGAGGTCGACCTGGCCCAGGTGCTTGCGTCAGGCGACCCTTCGACGGGCTCAGGGCAGGCGATGGACGCCTTCCGCTACTTCTACCACTTCTTCCGCGCGGCGGCCTTCGAGCGGGACCCGCAGACCGAGCAGAGTTTCCTGGAGGCGGTCTACGAGGGCTCGGTCAACTACGGCGCAGAGCTGGAGCGGCGGCTCAAGGAGCTGATCTTCAAGCGCATCTTCATCCACCTGGCGACCGGCTTCCTACGGACAATTTATGTCCGCGACCACCGGCGCACAAATGGAAGCGGCGCGGTCGAGACGCGGCAAGAGCTGGACACCGTCTACCAGGGCACGCTGCGCCTGCTCTACCGACTGCTCTTCCTGCTCCACGCCGAGGCGCGGGATCTGCTGCCCGTCGACGACCGCCACGGCTACTACCGCTACAGCCTGACCCGCCTCAAGCGCGAGGTGGCGGAGCGGCTGGATCGCGGCGAGAAACTGAGCGCCGTCTCCGCCGACATCTGGTGCCATCTGGAGGGGCTCTTCGACATCATCGACCAGGGCGATCCGGCGCTGGACGTGCCCCGCTACAACGGCGGCCTATTCCGCCGCGATAACCCCCAGAACGATTTCCTCAACACTCACCGCATCGCCGACGCTTACCTGGCCCCGGCGTTCGACCTGCTGACCCGCGAGCGCGACCCGGAGACGGGCCATCACGTCTTCATCGACTACAAGACGCTCGACGTCGAGCAGCTCGGCTCCATCTACGAGGGGCTGCTGGAGTTTCATCTGGAGAGGGGAGAGACAGAGAGACTTCCGAAGTCTGACGACGAGACTTCGGAAGTCTCCTTGGTGAACGACAAGGGGGAGCGGAAGGCGACCGGCTCCTACTACACGCCGCATTA
>CAZANJ010000057.1:0-5891 GCA_964486415.1 uncultured Anaerolineales bacterium | reverse complement strand
TACATCGTGGCCTACATCGTCGAGCAGACGCTGGGGCCGGTGCTGGAGGAGCGAGAGGGCCGCTTCCGCGCGCTGATGGCCGAGATCGAGCCGCGCCGCAAGCGACTGGAGGAGATCAAGCGCAAGCTGGACGCGGAGCCGGAGCGTTCCGACGCAGCAATCACACGCTGGACGAACGAGCGCACCAGTCTGCGGCGGGAGCTTTCGGAGCTGGAGCCACGGGCCATCGACGCGCTGCTGGGCATCAAGGTCTGCGACCCGGCCATGGGCAGCGGCCATTTCCTGGTCCACGCGGCAGACTGGCTGGCCGAGCATCTGATCGTGGTGCTGAACGAGTTCCCGGATAATCCCGTGCTGCGCCAGATCGCCCAGATTCGCGAGCAGATCGTGACAGAGCTGACGCGCCAGGGAATCACCATCGACGCTGCGCAGCTCAAGGACACCAACCTGCTCAAGCGCATGGTGATGAAACGCGCCATCTATGGCGTCGATCTCAACCCCATGGCGGTCGAGCTGACCAAGCTGAGCCTGTGGCTGGATTCCTTCACCGTCGGCGCGCCGCTCAGTTTCCTCAACCATCATCTCAAGGTGGGCAACTCACTGATCGGGGCGCGGGTGGAGGAGGTGCGCGAGGCGCTGGAGCGAGAGGGCGCGCAGTACCACATGTTCGGCGGGCCGTTCGCCGGCCTGCTGACGGCGACCGAGTTGATGCGTGGGGTCGCCGCCCGCACCGACGCCACCTTCGACGAAGTAGAGGAGAGCGTGGCCATCTACGCCGACTTCGAGGAGGCCATGCTGCCCTACAAGCGCGTGCTCGATCTGTGGGTCAGCCGCTACTTCGGCAACGCCGAGGCCGAGCATATGCTGCGGATCCACGGGAATGACGCGCTGGCGGCGGTAGTGGACGAGGAGGCACGGCAGGCACTGCCGCCCCAATATCAGGAGGCAGCGCGAAAGGGCCGTGACCTGTGGGAGGAAAAACGCTTCTTCCACTGGGAGCTGGAGTTCCCGGAGGTCTTCGTCGACCTGGAGAGCAAGGACTGGCAGGAGAACCCGGGGTTCGACGCGGTGATCGGGAATCCACCCTACATCCGAAGCGTACGCCTGAAAGATGTCGATCCCCTGAGCTGGAAGTATTACGCCCAGACCTACCAGACCGCGGCCACGCGGGAGTTCGACATTTACCTCTGCTTCACCGAACAGGGCCTGAAGCTGATGAATCAGCAGGGATACTGCGGCCTGATCATACCCAACAAGTGGTTGACGACCCGCGTCGGTGAGACCCTGAGAATGATCATCGCCGAGCAGAAAGCCATCCGGCACATCGTCGACTTTGGACACTACCAGGTGTTCGATGGTCCAACCACCTACACCTGCTTGCTTTTCCTCAACGGAACACCGCGGCGGGAAATCGAGGTAGCCACGCTGGAGAAGGCGGAACCGAACCATCAGCCACTTCCCGAAAGTGAAGGAGATTGGCAAAGAGGAAGTCTACTGCTCAGTAAACTGGACGCGGAGGCCTGGATATTCGCGCTCGGTCCAGCCAGAGCGTTACTGGAAAAACTTAAACGTCATCCTCAATTGAAAAAGATCGCCACAGTATTTATGGGGACTGGGACACGTGCTGACTCCGTATACTTTATGAAACGCCAGGGCAACCGCTTCTACTCTCGCTCGCTAGAGGAATGGGTGGAGATAGAGGATACGCTAATGCACCCTGCCCTGACCGGACAGGACATTGACCCCTACACCTACGAAACCGACAACTATCTTTTGTCCCCCTATCGCCTCGTCGGAGACACACTGGAACTCATCCCGCCCGATGAGATGGCGAGCCACTATCCAAAAGCGTGGGCATACCTTAACCAGCCGACGAATCTCCAGATACTGGAAGGACGCGACAAAGGCGCGTTCGAAAATCGCGCGGATTGGTACGCGTATGGTCGCCCCCAGAATATGCACCTGTTCGCCAAGGAAAAAATCGTCGGCCCCGATGTCGCCGGGCGAGCGGAGTTTATGTATGACGCTGATGGTCGATACATCATTGATACAATCTATGCCATCCAGACGCGAGAGGGCGTGCAATTCTCGCTCCTGGCGCTGACCGCGCTGCTCAACAGCCCCGTGATGACGTTCTTCTTGCAACAGACGGGCACCGATTTGCGCGGCGGCTACTTTCGGATGAAGACCGCTTATCTCAATCCATTCCCCATCCCCCGCATCGACTTCACCACCCCGCCCGACGAGCGCGAGCGGCTGGTGGACGTTGGAATCAATGAGGCCGCTGAGTGGATTGAAAGCACTGAGCCTTTCTCAGTGGATTCAGTGACTTTCAGTGAATTCAGCGATTCCAGTCTGGGCCGCTGGCTGGACGAAAGACTGAGCGGTGATCCCCAGCCCAACAGCCTTGCTATTGGGCCAGAGGCCGACGTGGCCCACGACTTGCTGGCCCACCTGACCAAGCAGATGATCTCACTACACGAAGAGCGCCAGCGACTGGAGAAGGCGCTTGATCCCTTCAAGTATCTGAATCGCGGCGCGCCCTTCATAAAGCTCGGCGACGCCTTCGCCGAGGAGATCAAGTACGGGGAACTGCTCCACGGGCCGCCCGATCCAGCCGTCGCCCATCACGACATCGACGGGCTGCGGATGGTTCCGGCCGGCGATCAGTGGGAGCTGCAGGCCCAACTCAAGCTGCGCGATCCCGACGACGAGTGGCGCTCGTGGCAATATGAGGAGAACGGCCCTTCGACAGGCTCAGGGCGAGGCTACATCGCCCGCCGCTGGGTGCCGGTCTACCGCCTGGAGATGGAGGAGGCCAAGGCGCGGTATTACCAGCATGCCTTCCTCGTGCTGGACCAGTTCGCGGAGGCCAGGTCCTTCCCCGGCGGCTACACCCGCACCGCGCTGAAGAAGCTGCGGCTCTCGCGCGTGCCGGCCTTCGACGCCGAGGCCGACCTCGCGCCACTGGTTGAGCTGAGCCGGGAGCTGGCGACGGTGAAGGGCCAAACCGCCCGCACCGACGCGCTGATCGACCAGATCGTCTACCGGCTCTACGGGCTGACGGAGGATGAGGTGGCGGTGGTGGAGGAGCACGGGGCAGTATGACGGCTCAACACGTCATCGCCCTCAACGGCTCGCCGCGCAAGCGCCACAGCAACACCGGCGACCTGCTGGACGAGATCGCCGCGCTGATCCCGCCCCAGCTTGCCGATGTCTCCCTCTTGAACCTGGCCGACTACGAGATCAAACATTGCCTCGGCTGCCAGCGCTGCATCCTGCGGGACGTGCCCTGCCAACAGGAGGATGACGCCGAGCGGGTTCTGAGCCAGATTCAGGAGGCCGATGGGCTGATTCTCAGCTCGCCCGTCTATATGCTGAACGTGACCGGCAAACTGAAGAGCCTGATCGACAGAAGCGCCAGTTGGTTCCATCGGCCGGTGATAGTGGGCAAGCCAGCCATGGTCGCATCCAGCACGGCCGGCTCCGGGCTCAAGGAGACGCTTGATTACCTGGAAAAGGTCATCATCCAGTGGGGCGCCCACCCGACGGACCGCATCGGGCGCTCGTTGACCAAGTCGCGGGCCATCGAAAAATCCGACCTGTCGCGCTTCCTCTGGCACCTGCGCCACGCGCCCGACCGCTACCGACCAAGCCTGCAACAACTGATCCTCTACCAGGTTCAAAAGGTGGTGGCGCTGAAGACCTCGCCCGTCGACCGCGCCTATTGGGAAGCCCAGGGCTGGGACGAGGCGCTCTACTACCATCCCTGCCGCATCGGGCCGTTCAAGCGCGCCATCGCGTCGGCCTTCTACTGGATGCTATATCGGCGGGTGGAGCCCGTGAAGCAACAGGGCTAATCAGCAAGTATGGAAACCTGCCCTACCTCTTCCGGGGGATTCAGAAAGAAATAATTTACCACCCTGCTCCCTCTGGATCTGGCGATCCAGAGGGAATCGGCAGGTATGGAAACTTGCCCTACCTCTTCCGGCGATGTAGGTCGGCTTTCCATAGCCGACGACGATCCCAACGTTTTACTTTTCACTTCGCTCAAACTCCGCCACCAGGAATGTGTGATCCGAGGGCCGCTCCGCTCGCCGCGCGTCGAAATCGATCCACGAGTCGGTCGATTGTTCCGCCAGCGGTTCCGTGGCCCAGACGTGATCCACCCGCCAGCCAACGCCGCGCTCGATGGGGTTCTTGGCCCGGTAATCGTAGTAAGTGTACTGATCGGTCGTGTCGGGATGGTGGCGCCGGAAGACGTCGACGAAGCCCCACTCCTTCACCCGCTCCAGCGCCGCGCGGGCCTTGGGATGAAAGTCAACGTGATTCGCCTTGCCCTTGGGATCATAGATGTCGATCTCCGTCGGTGCCACGTTGAAGTCGCCCATCCAGAGCAGCGGCTCGTCGGGCGCGTAATGCCGCTCGAAGAGCGCCCGCAGTCGCTCGAACCACTCCAACTTGTACTGAAAATGCTCCGAATCGGGCGAGCGGCCCTGCGGCACGTAGGTGTTGACCACCGGTACACCCTCGATGACGGCCCGGATCAAGCGCGGCGCGTCGGACCCATCGTCGAAGCCGTAGACCACATCCTCCGGCTCCGCGCGGCTGATGATCGCCACACCAGCGTAGGACTTCTGCCCGCTGAAGACCACCTGATACCCGGCCTCCCGGATCGGCTCGGTCGGGAAGTCCTCGTCCTGCACCTTCGTTTCCTGCACACAGACCGCGTCCGGTTTTTCCCGCGCTAGCCAATCGAGCAGCAGCGGCATCCGCGCCCGGATAGAATTGGCGTTATACGTCGCTACCTTGAACACAATCCCCCCCATTCGCTATTCGCCATTCAACATTCACCATTCGCTACTCATCCCTGCGAGCGGATGACCAGCAAGGGGCGCTCGACGCGGTTAAGCACGCCGGCCGCCACGCTCCCGTAAAACACCTGCGAGAGGCCGCTCCGACCATGGCTGGCGATGGCGATCAGATCGGCATTTTCCCGCTCGGCGGTGTTGATGATCGACTCCACGACCGGCCCGTGGAGCACCTCGAATTTGGCCGTGATGCCTTTCTCACGAAAAGTACCCTGTTGAGCCGTCAGGTAGGTCTCGGCCTGCTGCGTCCGCTGCTCAAGCTCCTGCTCGTGCAAGCCCACAGGGATACCTTCAGGCCCCACTACGTAGGGCACCGGCTCGATGACCCGCACGAGGATTATCTCGGCGCCGCAGCTCAGGGCGATTTCCTCCACGTGCGGCAGAATCGCCTCCGCGCGTTTCGATCCGTCCAATGGAACCAAAATTTTGTTGTACATGTTAATCCTCCTAACCTGGACAAGCCAGAATCAAAAAAACACTGATGGCACAGATTTTCACTGATTTCAGTCATTCGTCGTTCACCATTCGCTATTCATCATTCGCCCTCAACGCTCGCCAGACCCGCTCCGGCGTGAAGGGCACCTCTCGCAGCCAGACGCCGGTCGCGTCGTGGATGGCGTCGGCCACGGCCGGCGCGATGCCGTCGATGGGCAGCTCGGCGATCGATTTGGCGCCGAATGGCCCGGTCGGCTCATCGGTCTCCACGAAGATGGTCTCGATCTCGGGCATCTCGTTGGCCTTGTAGATGTGATAGGGGCCCAGGCGTGGGTTGAGCAGCTGCCCGTCCTCGTCATAGACCATCTCCTCGCAGAGCGCGAAGCCCAGACCCTGCGCGATGCCGCCCTCGACCTGCCCGGAGGCCGTGATGGGATTGATCACGCGCCCGGCGTCGGCCACCATCAGCACCCGCTCCGCCGTGACTTGACCGGTCTCGGTATCGACCGTCACCTCGACGAACTGCACGCCGAACGGCGGCGGGCTGTCGTAGCTGATGTGCGAGGCGCTGGCGATGATGTGATG
>CAZANJ010000056.1:0-11204 GCA_964486415.1 uncultured Anaerolineales bacterium | reverse complement strand
TACCAACCCTAACGGGGCAATTCGACGGTGAATGTGCTCCCTTGCCCCGGTTTGCTTGCGACGCTGACTATGCCGCCATGGGCTTCGACAATTTCCCATACCAGCGCCAGCCCAATTCCCATGCCGCCAAAGCGGCGACTGGGACCGCCGTTCACTTGGTAAAAACGCTTGAAGATGTTCGCTAGATGCTCCTCGGGGATGCCGATACCCTGATCGGAGACTGAGACGTAAACTGTATCTTCGTCTGACCATCCCCGAACGGTTACTGTTTGACCGGGATTGCTGAACTTGATGGCGTTATCCAACAGATGCCGGAAGACTAGGGCCAGTTGCTCCTGGTCACCAGAGATGATGGGTAGTTCCTCCGGCAGTTCATCTTCAAGCGTAAGGCCAGCTTGCCTGGCGGTGTTGTTGAAAGTGAACAGGGTATGCCGCACTATCTGGGTGAGAGAAACCGGAGTTAACTCAAGGTCCTGGGCGGATATTGTGTCCAGCGTCGTCAGATTGCTTATTAGGACCTCCAGAGTGTCGATGCGCTCGTGCACAACTTTCATCGCTTTTTGCTGACCCTGGGAAAGCTTTCCCAGATCACCCGCTAGAATCAAGTCGGTGTACCCTTTGACCAGGCTGAAGGGAGTGCGTAACTCGTGACTCACGTTCTGCACCAGCTCGGTGCGCAGCCGATCCAGCTCTTTCAGTTCTTCATAAGCCCGTAGCAGTTCCTCTTTCCGCTCCTGCAACTGCTGGTACAAACGGGCATTCTCCAGCACCACGCCCAACTGGGCCGCGATCGCTTGGAATAGATGCAGGTCTTCCTCGTCGAAGGCGTTCAATTGTGAGCTCTCCGCATTCAAAACGCCGATTATCTGATTGCTCACTAGAACCGGTACGGCGAGCTCAGAGCGCACTTCGGGAGCGATGCCGAGATAGTACGGGACTTCCCGTACGTCTGGAATGAGCATCGGTTCACCTTGCTGATAGACATGCCCAGAGATGCATTCTTCCATCGGCGCTCGTACTGGCTCCTCGCCGGATGTAGTGAAGCCGATCATAAGGGGATGAAACGTCACCGCTGAATCGGTCTCGTCCGGCAGTGCGAAGGAGAGATACTCTATTCCCTGTATTTGATGTATAGTTTCTAGCGTCCGGTTTAACACCTCGTCGAAGTCCAAGGTCGAGGCGGCGGCCTGCATTACCCTTTGCAGCAAGCGCGTCTCCGCCAATCGGAGTTTGGTCTCTTCAAACAGTCGGGCGTTGTCGATGGCCATCGCGGCCCGGTTGGCGAAGTTGGCCGCTATGCCGATTTCCTCTGGCGTGAAGCGCCGAAACTCCCGACTCTCCTCCAGGAAGAGTAATCCTACCACTCGTTTGGCCAGCGTCAATGGGAGCACGAGAGAGGATTTAATGCCGAAGGCATCCACAAGCTCGCGCGGTATCCGCGGGTCGGACGTTGCGTCCTCGACCGTCACCGGTCGCCGGGTGGAGATGGCCTGACTGGCGGTCTGGCTGTAGGAAAGCGGGACGCGCATATCGGCCAAAACCTCTTCCGCCCCCGGTACCTGAGAGGCCACGTGGTATATTTCCTCTTCCTGTTCGTCATAGAGAAAGAGGGCGCTACGGTCGACATCGATCAGTTGAGCGGACTGTTCGGCGATCAACTTCAAAGTTTTTTCCAGTTCCAGCGATTGGGTAAGCTTTCTCCCACTCTCGAAAAGTGATGCCATCTGATCGGCTCGCTGGCGTTCTGCTTCGTATAACCGTGCATTCTCCACTGCGATGGCGACCTGGTTGGCGATGTTGGAGAAGAGTCGCCGGTGACCTTCATCAAAAGCTCCGCTCCGGTCGGATTGTACGGAGATCACCCCGCTGACCTGATCCCTGACCACGAGCGGCCATATCATCAATGAGCCGGGATTGATGCCGCGCGCGATAGCTTCTGTGGGCAAGGATTCTGGTTCCCCGGCCACATCATTGAGCCACAGCGGTTCCCGATTTTGTACCACCCAACTGCTCAGGCCCTTGGATTGACCGATCTCTTTATCCTTGAATTCCTGGGACGGCAGTGGTAGCGGCTTCCCCTTTTCTATTGAGATGGGGAAATCTATTTTCTTCCTGTCCTGGTCATACAACCCAATGAAGAAGGCGGTGGGATGCATAGTCTTCTCGACCTGATCGTAGATGATGCGCAAAACTTCATCCAGTTTCAGAGTTGAGTTGATAGCCACGTCGATGTTGTGCAGGGCGGTGAGTTCGTCCACGTGGCGCTGGGCTTCTTCGTATAGCCGCGCATTCTCAATGGCAATAGCGATCTGATCCGCCATAATTTCCATGCACAGCAGGTCGCTATCATCGAAGGAGTAGGGTTGATCAGATTCTGCCTCCAGGACGCCGACCACTTGCCCGCTGATCTTGACCGGAGCCGAGAGGGAGGAGGGGGACAGCCATTTTTCCACACGATAAGCGAGTTGGTCGCTGGCAGTATCGTTGATCAGCACCGTTTCTCCAGTTTGCGCCGCTCTTCCGATAGCTCCTTCCCCCACGGGCTGTCGATAACTATCGGGTATAATCTCGCGGAAATTTTCAGTGGCGGCTGCTACGTAGAGTTCGTCCGTTTCCTCATCCACTAGCAATATGGCCACCTGATGGTAGTCAAGTTCCTCCCATACTGCTTCAACCGCCCACTGGAGCAACTCCTCTCGGTCAAGGATGGAGGCAACCTGGCGACCGATGCGGTTGAGCGTCCCCACTTGGACCGCGCGGCGCTGCTCGGTCTCGAAAAGCCGCGCGTTCTCGATGGCGATAGCCGCGTGATCGGCGAAGATGTGTAGAATCTCAAGCTGGGCCGGGGTGAAGAAATCGGGCGTGGCGCTGTCGACGTTGAGGAGGCCGATCACCTCGCCGCGTACAATGATGGGCGCAGCGGCATATGACCGTATCCACTCCTGTTCCGGTATTTTAATCCAACCGGGATGTTGAGCGGTGTCGGGGATCAGCAGAGGCTCTTTTTCCTCCAATATCTGCTTTATGTTGTCGGTTTCTGGGATGTTGAAGGTGGCTTGGGAGACAAACTCCTCCGCGCCGAAGCGTTCGTATCCGTGCCAGCGAACGATGCGCGCTTGGTCTCCTTCGGGCCTCTGATCGATAAGCATAATGTTGGATGCATCACAGGTGATGACGCGCCTCACTTGCTCCAGAATGCGATCCAGCACCAGGTCGATTTCCAAGGTGGAACTGACGATGGTCGCCGCTTGTTCCAGAGATTCGGCCAACTTGCGCTGTTCACGCTCGGCCTCGAACAGCCGCGCGTTTTCGATGGCAATGGCGGCTTGATCGGCCAATAGACCGAGTATGCGCAGTTCATCCTCATTGAAGATGTGAGGCTCCTTGAAGGCGACGTTCATCACCCCTCGCACCTGCTCGCCGACCCGTAACGGCAGCCCGACTATAGCGCCGCTCCATTGCCATTTCTCAAAGAGCGGATGCGAGTTCACATCGGGGACGACGATGCGCTCTCCGCTGCGGGCAACTGTGTAAGTCAAGCCATCTTGCCGGGGCTCAGAGTAGGGCTTACTTCGTACATCCTCGGCCCAAAGAGCGGCGCCAAAGCTCAACTCACCGTCTTCATAATAGAAAATGTGCGCATCGTCGGCCGACATCAATTCGAGGACACTTTCGAGAATCGCCTCCAGGAGAGGTTGTAGCTCCAGGCGGGAGACGAGTTGCAGGCCGGTCTGTTGAACGGCCTCCAGTTCAGCGACGCGGCGTCTAGTCTCCGAGAATAGCCGCGCGTTCTCGATGGCATTGGCCAGTTGATCCGCCATCGTCTGTAAGGTGGCTATGTCCTCCTCGGTGAAAGCCGCCTCCCGGATCGACTGCACGTCGAGGGCACCGATGACGCGCCCACGACTGACCAGGGGCAACGCCATCTCCGAGCGCGTTTCTGGCATATCTGGATTGTCGAAGTAAACCGCGTCCTTTCCCACATCGAGCGCGATGCGCGGCTTCCCAGTCCCGGTGGCGTAGCCGACGATACCAACCTTGCCGACGGCCAGCTTGTGCCCCCGTTCGAGCATCCGTCGCCCTCCCTCTGAGGATGCAGCCTGGAGGACGGCATATTCTTCCTTCTCGTCCATCAAGAAAATTCCAGCATGGTAGAATCCAAATTGGTCGGAGATGAGGCGTACAGTCTCGTCGAGCAACTGATCCACATCGAGGATGGCGGTTGCGTTGCGGGCTACCTGGGATGCGGCCTCCAGTTGGACGGCCTGTCGCTGCATCTCTTCGTGTAGTTGCGCGTTCTCGATGGCCACGGCCGCCTGAGCTGCGATGGCCTCCGCCAGATCGATCTTTTGTCTTGAACAGGCCTTGCTAGTCTCGATCCAATCCAGCGCCATAAGCCCGATGATGCGCTCCTTGCTCAGCATCGGCAAAAGGAGCACACTTTCGATGTTGAATGGCTTGGTCAAGTGGTCGGGCAATGTGGACGCTGATACATCTGGAATGAAGATCGGGCGTCGCTCCCGGAGTATGTGTTGAACCTCCGGCGCTTTTCTGATCGCGACCGGGTAACTTGCATTCTGGAATAGGCGCCACAAATCGGGGTCGATGTGTCCGTTGCTTAACTGGGACATTCTAGGGGTTAGCCTCTCTCCGTCTTGTGAGATCAAGAGGATTGTGCAACGATTGGCATCGCACACCTGGGCTGCACGTTGAGCCACTCGTTTCAGCACTTCCGACAGATCAAGCGTGGCCGATATGTCGCGACCGATTTCGATCAGCGCCGCTAATTCTCGATTGCGCTGTTCCAATTCTACAGTCCGCTTGGTGACCTTTTCCTCCAGGACGGCCTGGTAAAGTCGATTCTCCGCCTCCAAGCGGCGTTTTTCTTCCAGCAGGCCTTTTTCTTCAATGGTCATTTCTGCCATATAGAGTAGATTCCTAGTTATTAACCACCGGTAGCGATGAAAAGCGGCTTCACGGTCACTCCCGTCGCCCCATCCTCATACACCACTTCGTAGCGAGCGCGGATGGCGTCATCGACATACTCGACGAAGAAGACCAGTGTCATCTCGTCCAAACCCAACTGTTTCCCATATCGCGCCGCTTGCCGCAGTGCCTTGCGGTACTCGTAGGCATCGACGTAACTCTTGACCTCCAGCCCGTAGACGCGGCCCGCGTAACGGATTAGCAGATCCACCTTCCCGTTTCCGGTCGGAAATTCGGGCAAAACCTGTCCCTCGCGTCGGCGGATGAACTTATCCAGGTAGGCGTAGAGGTTGAAGTGATAGACCGCCTCGTAGGGGCGCAGATCGGCGCGGCGCGGCACGTCCTTCAACAGCCAGTCGCGGTTCTGGTGCAGATACTCCTCATACCGTTGCAGCAGACGCCTGACGTTCAGCCTCTCCTCGGTGATCGTATCCTCCAGGTTCTCGAAGGGAGGATGGAGGCGTCCCACGTCGCGGAAGAGGGTGCGGGAGAAGAAGTTGAAGAGGCGTTTCTGGACGAAGGGGCAAGGGAACTTGACATACCATTCATCCTCGCTCTCGCGCTCCCAATCGATCACGCCGTTCAGGTAGAGGAAGTTCATGATGGGATCGTCGTAGGCGAAGGCTATCTTTTCGTCAGTTCTGAATAGTTCCAGCACCAGGTCGCGGTAGGGTTCCTGTTTGGCCTTGCTGATGATGTTCAGGATGTTACTGTTGGGCAGGACGTTGATCGCGGCGCCATAAGCCAGCCGGAAAGTGCGCATATCCAAGGGCTGCGAGGGCTCTTCGTTGTAGGTTTCGGTAAGCAGTTCCCCCAGCCAGGAGACCAGGCCGGGCTGCCCGTTCGTCTCGTAGTAGACGCGGTCGATCACGGCTTGCTCCACCGGCTGACCGCTCTCGCGCTCGTACCAGCGGAACATCGACTCCACCTCCGCGCTGGTCAAGTTGGGGATGTGCAAACTGCGCTGCACGTTGAATGGCGATCCGCTCTGGCTCTCGATGCCCAGCACCGCTCGCACGCCGATCAGGGCCAGACCGTGCAAGAGATAGAGCTTCTCCCCCGTGGGCTTGTGGGCTTCGTTTCGCCGCACGTTGTAGATGTTACGAAACACGCTGGCGATGCCGCTGATCGCCTCCGGCGCCAGGGCATCGAACTCGTCCAGGATCAGGATCAGGGGCTTATCCAGCACTTCCCGGTGGAAAACTCGATACAGATCCTTCAACTCCCTCACTTCGATGTTTTCCAGCCCCAGCCCTTCCAGATCATCGCTGATCATATCCCCGATGGATCGCGCGATTTCATCGACGTCGGTCTCCAGCTTCAGGTGCTCCAGCTCGAGCTTGAGCACGTCGAAGCGCTCGTCATCCTGCAAGCGCCAAAGCACACGTTGCATCACCCAGGTCTTGCCCGCCTGACGCGGCGCCCAGACGGTGATGTAATGGCCGCCCTTTTCAGGGTTCTCGCCCATCAGTTGAGTCAAGGCCTGGTTAATCAGCCCTTCTCTAGGAACGTAATAATGCAAATCTGTATCGAGCGGGCCATAGGAAAAAAACTTACGCACTCTGTCCCTCCCTTCTCTACGCTTTCTGGTTTTCTTCGACTGGTATGCTCAACCTTAACTATCTGGCACCTCGACCGCATGGGCCAGGCTTTGCAATTCCATCATCGCCTCCTGCAATGCCTCTTCCAACTTGTGCTTGGTCTCGTTATCCTGCGGTTGCCCCGTGGTGCCCTGACCCAAGGCGGCCCCCACTCGTCCCAGCGCGTCATTGGCCGCCAGAAATGCTCTCACCGCGTCCCAGCGCGGTTTCTCCGCCGCCCATTCAACCGTGGTCGGTTGCACGGGGCTCGCGCTGGCTTTCTCCATCTGGGGAAGCGGGCGCTGATAGGCCCCGATGCCGAGCGCCTTCCGCACCTGCCCCTCGACGAAGGCCAATGGGCCCGGCTCATCCACGTAGTTCAGATCGTTGGTGTCGATGACCAGCAGCGGCGTGCGCGTATAATTGGAGAAGTAGCGCTCGTAGGCCTGCCGCACGTCGTCGATGTAATCGCGGTCCATCTCCCGCTCGTAGGCCCGGTCGCGGGTGGCGATGCGCACCATCAGCGCGTCGGTGTTGGCTCGCAGATAGATCACCAGGTCGGGGATGCGGACGCGATCCGCCAGCACGTCGTAAAGCTGCTGATAAACGCTCAACTCATCGCCGGCCAGGTTGAGATGGGCGAAGAGACTATCCTTGGCGAACGTGTAATCGGAGATGATTAGGCCCTGCTCCGACTGCGCCCGCGCCGCTTGCTGCTGACGATAGCGGCTCAGCAGGAAGAACATCTGGGTCTGAAAGGCATAGCGGGCGCGGTCGGCGTAGAAATCGGAGAGAAATGGATTCTCCTCGAATGCCTCCAACACTAACTCACTCTTGAGACGCGGCTGCAACAGGCGAGCCAACGTCGTCTTCCCCACCCCGATGGGCCCCTCGATAGCAAGAAAGTAGGATTTCATACTTTTTATCATTTTTGTCCCGCTAACTTTTCACCGTAGGCCAGCAACTCATCGACCATCTCATGATCGCGTGCCTCGGTATAGACGCGCAGCACCGGCTCCGTGCCGGAGGGGCGGATCAGAAGCCAGGAATCATCGGCTAGCAGATACTTGACCCCGTCCAGCGTGCTCACGTCGACGACGCGCTCGCCTCCCAGCGAATCCGGCGCGCTCTCGGTGAGGCGGGCGACCATCTTATCCTTGGCGATGGGGGCGCGTAGCGGCATGTCGCTGCGGGCGTAGCAGGCCGGGCCGACCTCCGCTTGGAGTTGCTCCACCAATTCGTGTAGGGGCGCCTCGGCCGCGGCGATAATCTCCAGGATTAGCAACCCCATCAGCACTCCATCCCCCTCCGGAATGTGGCCCTTGATGCTCAGCCCGCCCGATTCCTCGCCGCCGATGAGCACGTTGTTGTTCAGCATATGCTCGGCGATGTGGTTGAAGCCGACCGGCGTCTCCACTACCGGCAGATCGTAGCGCGCGGCCAGCCGATCCACCATCCGTGTGGTGGAGATGCTCTTGACCACGCGCCCGCTCCAGCCCCGCTCTTCGACCAGGTGCTGCAAGGCCATGGCGAAGATGTGGTGTGGATCGACGAAGTTCCCCAGCCCGTCCATCGCGCCGAGGCGGTCGCCGTCGCCATCGGTGGCCAGCCCCACGTCGGCGTGGTGGGCCTGGATGGCGGCTGCCAACGCGCTCAGGTAATGGCCGATGGGCTCGGGGTGGATGCCGCCGAAGCCGGGGTTCATCTCGCCGCGGATCTCGCGCACGCGGCAGCGGGTGCGGGCCAACATATCGGCGATGCACTTGCGCCCCGATCCGTACATCGCGTCCGCCACTATACGCAGCTCGCTCGCCGAGATGAGGTCCAGATCGACCATCTGGCCCAGGTGCTCGTAGTAGGCCCAGGCGGGATCAAAGCGCTGGATGAGTCCTTGATTGAGCGCGATCTGATAATCCATCACGTTGGGCCAGCGTGCGATCTCCTGGTTGCGCGTCAGGTAGGCCTCGACGCGATCCGCCTGCTCCGGCAGCGCCGCTCCGCCGAAATCGGCCTTGAGCTTGAGCCCATTGTAGCGCGGCGCGTTGTGGCTGGCGGTGATCATCACCCCGGCCGCGGCCTGTTTGTGGACCACGGCGTAGGAGATGGCCGGGCTGGGCGCGTCGGCGCGGGTGAGGTGAGCGACGATGCCATTGCCGGCCAGGACGCGGGCCACCTCGGCGGCGTAACGGTCGGAGAGGAAGCGGGTGTCGAAGCCGATCACGACCTCGGCGTTTTCGCCTTCGGCCTCGTCCAGCACATAATCGGCGATGGCCTGGGCCACCAACCGCAAATTAGCGAAAGTAAACGTATCAGAAATGACGGCACGCCAGCCGTCAGTGCCAAACTTTATAGTCATATTTTCTCCTGATGCTTGATTTACCTAATTTTAGTTTCTAAAGCTTCAAAGTGACAGTGCCAAGCGCAACCCTTCGTCTATTTGTCTCAGGAGCCTTGGCGGGATAGAGCCAACTAACTCAGTTAGAAAGTCTTTATCGATGGTAATGACTTGTGAGACATTCGCTACAGAGTTCTTGGGTAAGCCAGTCACCGCGTGTGGCAGAAACAAGTTACCTGGAGCGTATGCCAATTTGATATTCGAAGTAACGACTACCGCAATCACGGTAGCGATGCGACTGCGGTTAAAGTCATCAGATTGTACGATGACAACAGGGTGGCGATATCCAGGCCCGGACCCTATCGGTTCAGATAGGTCGGCCCACCATATTTCACCACGTTGTATCATTGGTCTTTTCCTCTATCGAAGCGACCTGCATTTCTACCAAGACAGGAGGCATAGAGGATTCCTCTGTTTCATAAACTTGGTTTAGAGCCTCAGTTACCTCGCTTTCTTGGTGATTTCTAAGATAGGCAGTTAAAGCCGCGACGTATAATTCGCTCCTGGATAGATTTAACTTTTGTGATAATCTCTCGACAGCTTTGAAAAGAGGCAAAGGAATAGAAATAGCCAATCTCATAAATTCACCTCCCGAACTTGATAGTCACATCCCCTTGATAAAATAGCTTACGTTTCACGTTTTACGTTTTTACACAGAGTTGCACAGAGAAGACACGGAGGCACACGGAGAAAGACTATGGCCGAATCTCAGCCATTGATTTTTACCTTGTTGCTGCTCACAATGTCTTTCTCCTGTCGTTCTCTCTGTGCATCTCTGTGTCTACTCTGTGTGACTCAGTGTAAGCGTTTCACGCGTCGAAATAAAGCTCCATCTCGTAGGGATGGGGACGGTTGCGCACCTGATAATACTCCTCCTCCATCTTGAACGCGATCCAGCGTTCGATCAGATCCTCGCTGAAAACCTCGTCGACCAGCAAGAAGTCATGATCCGCCTCCAGCGCCTCCATCGCCCCTTTCAGCGAATCGGGCAGCGGTTTGATCTCCGCCCGCTGATCCTCGCTCCAGGAGAAAATGTCGGCGTCGATGGGGCCGAAGCCGGCCTCGGTGGGGTCTATCTGGCGCTTGATGCCATCGAGCCCGGCCAGGAGCTGCGCCGCCAACACCAGATAGACATTGCCGGTCGCGTCCGGCGGGCGGTACTCGATGCGCACCTCGTCGTGCTGCGTCGCGTAGCGCGGGATGCGCACGGCGGCGCTGCGGTTGCCGATGGAGAAGAAAGCGTTGACCGGGGCCTCGTAGCCCGGCACCAGCCGCCGATAGGAGTTAGTGCTGGGGTTGGTGAAAGCCAAAAGCGCCGGCCCGTGGTGGAGCAGCCCTCCGATGTAATACAGCGCGGTCTGGCTGATGCGGCCGTACCCTTCGGGATCGTAGAAGACATTCCGCTCGCCCTTGAAGAGGTGCTGATGGAAATGCATGCCCGATCCGGCCTCGCCGTAGATCGGCTTGGGCATAAAGGTGGCTGTCTGCTCGTGTCGACGGGCGACCATCTTGGTGACATACTTGACGATCATCGTCGCGTCACCGGCCTGGAGCAGACCCATCAGCGGCGTCTCGATCTCACACTGGCCCGGCCCGCCGACCTCGTGGTGGTGGTACTTGACCGACACCCCCATCGACCGAAGGTGAAGGCACATCTCGGTGCGCCGGTTGTAAAGCGCGTCCTTGGGCGGGATGACGTGATAGCCGCCGTGGAGTGGGATGTAATGACCGTGACCGTCCCGGTCGCTGCGCCACATCGCCTCGTCCGATTCGACGCTGTAGCCGGAGCGATTCATCTCATTCTCAAAAGTCACGGCGTCGAACAGATAAAACTCGAACTCCGGCCCCCACTTGCTGCAATCGGCGATGCCGCTCGCGACCATGTACTCCTCGGCGCGGCGGGCGATGTTGCGTGGGTCATTGTCGAAGATGGCCTTCGTGTCCGCCTCCAGTGTGGTGCAGATGAAGCTGAGCGTGGGCGTTTCCCAGAAGGGGTCGTCAAACCCGGTGGAAAGATCCGGCACCAGCACCATATCGCCCGCTTTGACCGACTTCAGCCCCACGGCGGAACCGTCGAAGCCCACGCCGGCCTCCATCAAGAAGGGGGTGAATTGTTCCTGGGGAATCGTGAGATGGTGCCAGCGCCCCCAAAGGTCGGTGAACTTGAGATCGATCATCTGTACGCCGTGTTCCTCGACGTAACCTCGCGCTTCTTCAAACGAGTTGAACATCATATCCTCCTA
>CAZANJ010000055.1:0-11283 GCA_964486415.1 uncultured Anaerolineales bacterium | reverse complement strand
GTTCCCCCGATTTGGTACGATAAGCAATCAATTTGCCAATCATAGCACACAAAAACGAATTCGCCGGGTTACAAACCCGGCTTGAGCAAGGGCTGGGTAGTTACAAAAATTATAACACAAGCTATTAGACTTTACAAATCAGCCACATTGCGCTATAATTTGCCTGCCTTGTGGAATTGAAAATTTTTGTTTTCGCCTAGGGATGCCCGCATTGTTGTGGGCCTTTCTTTTTGCCTTTTTACCCCCTTGTAACAATTCAAAAACCCCCACTTTCGTCATCTTATTTTCCACCTGGTCGGCGGAACGGGGCTTTTGCATTACTGCGTTTTTTCGCATCTTCTTGGCAACTAGGAAGTGCAGTAGACGGATAAAATAGACTTTTCTAAAAACCCGCTTTACTACCCCAATCCTGAGAGGATAGTTTTTTCGTCGAGGTTAAGGAATGAATAAGCAACAGACGTTTCTAACCGAAAAAGGTTATCAGAAATTAGAGCAGGAGCTAAATTATCTGCGCACCGAGCGGCGCAAGGAAATCGCACGACGTCTCGAGTTGGCCCTGGACGAGGGCGACCTGCTGGAGAACGCGGAATTGGAAGATGCGCGTAATGAGCAGGCATTCGTGGAAGGGCGCATACTGACGCTGGAAAGGATATTGCGCAATGCCATTATCATCGAGGAGGATGAAGGACCTCACGAAACAGTGACGTTGGGCAGCCACGTTACCGTCGTTGAGGGCAACGGGCCGCCGGAGACCTACCACGTCGTCGGATCGGTTGAGGCAGACCCAACCAAGGGACTAATTTCTAATGCCTCCCCTCTGGGACAAGCGCTGCTGGGACAAAAGGTCGGGGACAAAGTCACAGTCAATGCGCCTGGCGGCCTCTTAGAGTTCGAGATCGCGGGGATTCAATAGAAAAGTTTTAAGGGAGAGATTCGCCCACGCCAACAGCCAACATGGTACACTAACCAAGTTGTCGGCGTGGGCTTTTATGTATGTAGGAGGCATCATGGAACTTACAGATTTGGAACAGCAACGAGTGGAGAAATTGGAGCGACTGCAATCAGAGGGGCTCGAGCCTTATCCCCGAAGGGTCGAGCGCACGCATGCCATCACCGAGGCCATCGCCGCTTTCGAGCAGGCCGAGGCCGCAGGCGAAGAGGAAGGCCCATCGGTCACCGTGACCGGCCGGCTACGTAGCATGCGCGTGATGGGAAAAATTTCATTCGCTCACGTCGAGGATGGCAGCGGTTCCATCCAGCTTTTCCTCCGTGTCAACGAGTTGGGGGAGGAAACCTATGAACTGTTCAAAGAGAGCTTTGATCTGGGCGATTTTGTCAGCGCCTCCGGGCCGTTGATGCGCACACGCACCGGCGAGATCAGCGTTCGCGTGGAGCGCTTACGCATGCTCGCCAAGGCCGTCAGCCCACTTCCGGTGATCAAGGAAAAAGAGATAAACGGAAAACAGGTGCGCTACACCGACTTCACCGATACTGAGGAGCGGTACCGCCAGCGATACGCCGATCTGGCCTCCAACCCCGAAGTGCGAGAGGTATTCCGCGCCCGCGCCCACACGCTCAAAGCGCTGCGAGATTTCCTCGACGAACGGGATTTCCTGGAGGTGGAGACGCCCGTGCTTCAACCCATCTACGGTGGAGCGGCGGCCCGACCTTTTATCACCCATCATCATCAGTTACATCAGGACCTTTACCTGCGCATTTCCTTCGAGCTTTATCTTAAGCGGCTCCTGGTGGGAATGTATGATCGCGTTTATGAAATCGGCCACGACTTCCGCAACGAGGGTGTATCCCCCCAGCATAACCCGGAATTCACTATGCTCGAATTCTATGCCGCTTATCTGGATTACAACGACGTGATGGAGCTTTGCGAGGACATGGTGGCCTACTCCGCCGAGCGGGTCACGGGCAGCCCCGTGATCGAATACCAGGGCCAAGAAATCGACCTCAGCCCCCCGTGGCGGCGGGTCACGCTGCGCGAGGTCGCTATGGACGTCACCGGCGTCGATTACGGGCAATATCCCACCGCCGAGGAGCTAGCCGCCGCGATGGAGGCCAAGGGACTTCCGGCGAAATCAAACGCGACCTGGGGTTACCTGATCGACAAGGGACTGCTAGGCGCTGTCGAACCGACATTGATCCAACCGACTTTCGTGATGGACTTCCCCCGCGATATTTCTCCCCTGGCGAAGACCAAGCCCGATGACCCAACCCACGTCGAGCGCTTCGAGTTCTTCATCGGTGGGATGGAGATGGGCAACGCTTTCACCGAAATAAACGACCCATTCGACCAAGAGCAGCGCTTCCTGGAGATGGGGCTGCTCTACGACGCCGACGACGAGGAGGCACACCCGATGGACGAGGATTACGTGCGAGCGATGAAATACGGCATGCCCCCCAACGGCGGCTTTGGGATCGGAGTGGACCGACTGGTGATGTTGCTCACAGATCAACCGACGATCCGAGAGGTCATCCTCTTCCCACAATTGCGCTCCAGAGAATAGACTTTTTATTTTAGACTTCCTGGTGTATACTACCTTGAGAAAATAGTTCAAGCGGCTTTCACCCGCTAACTGCCAATTGGTCGATTAACCAAGATAATCGAGAGATAATTAAGGAGGCAAGCGATGTTTTTAGAAGGAAAACTCATTGCAGAAACCCCCATCTACCGGGGAAACGCTCGTAAAACACTCTTCACCCGAGACGGAGATGGCACTGAGCGACTCGTCTCCTTGGCCGGTGAAATAGAGGGCACAGCCCAGTCATTGATGGACGCCTTCATTGGACAGTCGCGCCGAGGGGATAACATCGGCCTGCTAAATGAGCTATGGCGGCGACTGTACGACAGCCAATTGCCCAATGGCCTGATCACGCGCGTAAAGTGCAACTTGCAGGATGACTTCTATCCACAAGATCACTTCTTCGGTCTGCGCATGGGAATCAAGCTGGATGAGGATCGCTGGGCGGCGGAGGCAAACGCGAACTACAAGATGGAGACCATCTTCCGCAACGCGGCCTTCGATTTCAAGATTTGGGTCGACGACGATGTCATGCAGAAAGGGAATAATTCAACGCGGCTCTATTACCTCCTCCAGGAGCTGCGAGAGGGCCGCTTCTGGTTCGGCGCAGGAAAGAGCAAGGGGCTGGGACGCGTGCGGCTCGAGATGGAGATGCCCTCTGCACCAGAACCACCGCAAATCCGGGCAGACGTCAATCACTTGCAGATCATCTTGACCTTTGACGCGCTCAATCCCGTGCTGGTCGGCTGGAACTGGGGCAAGGTGGAGCCGGGAATGCCGGCCTTCGTCGCCGTTGAGGGGAAGTTACTCGTCGATGCGATGCGCGGCCTCCCGGACCCCATCCGCGAGCGCCTGGGGATGGTCATCGGCGGGCCGATCCTCAGCCCGGAGGATTGGAAACAGAAGCTGATCGAGCACCTACCCCGCGTTATCGCCATCTGGCTCCAGGAGCGCTCCACCGGCGAGCGCGATGTCTGGATACTCTCCAATGAAGCGCTGAAGAAACTGGGCAAAGGGCGATACAAATTGGCTAAGTCAGCGGTCGAAGCCGTGAAGCCGCTTTGCGAGAAGCCCTTCTCCAGCAAGGAGGCCGCCGAGAAAGCCTTCGTCGAGGCGCTTGAGGATAAAGCGCACATGGCAGATCGGATCCTGGACGCGATGGAACAAGAACATCGCGTGATGGAGGATTTCGACCGTGAGGCCTGGCTTGAGGTGGCCGAGGGATTGGGGCTGGACCCAGCCCTGGAGAAGTACCTCGCTCCTAACATAAATGATGAGGGCATCCTCACGAACATCCTGACGGACGTTTGTGTCACCTCCTCCTCGCGCCTGTATCAATTAGTGGATCATCAAATTCGATTGCTCCAGAGCGACGCCTGGGTGGACGATGAACTCGCCAGCCGCCGCGAACACCTCAAGATCAAGCAGATGCTGCTCGACAATCGAATCGGCGAGCGACAGTGGGGCGATCCCTCTCGCCCGCCCGAAGGCGTGAGTTCGGCCGCCTGGCGCAGCTTCCTCGACGACCACCGCCGCGTGAAGTTCCGCTACATGACTAATTCTCGAAACTTGCGCAAGAGTGTCACCAACGACCGTAATTTCATCGATTTCCTCGAGTCCTACCGTGACCGCACGCGCCAGGAGCTGGCTCAGCCTCAGAACATCGACTTCCGCACCGGAGGCCCTTCCCGGCGCGAGGTCTCGCGGAAACACGGGAAGCCTTACGATACGGTATTTATGCGCATGCTCTCCTGGTCGCCCTCATCCGACGCGAGCTCGTGGGAAATTTACATTCCGGGCAGCACGATCAAAGGCGCCTTCCGGAAACGGGCTTCACAGGTGCTCAAGACCTTATGGGGCGAGACGCGCAAGACCCACGCGGTGCTGGATTATCTATTTGGAAAACAAGGGCAGCGCGGGGCGGTCTTCTTCTCCGATGCCTACCTGGTTGATCCGCTCGATCCCAAACGCGCTTGGTGCTCGATGGACGGGGTGAAGATGAATTCCAGAACGGGCAAGCCGATAGAGGAGGCCAAGCGCGATTACCTCTTCGCCTATGGCGAGCACCTCGCCTTCCGGCTTCAACTGGACATCCAGGACATCGGGGAAAGGGAGATGGAAGCACTCTCCGTGTTGATCCACCTGCTGGGCGATTTCCAGCGCGGTGACATCCCCATCGGCGGCGAGAAGACCAGCGGTTTCGGCTGGGTAGAGGCGGACGTCGCCGAGGTGACCTGGCTGACGGCTGAGCCCGCTACGGTCACTCAAGCACTGTTCGCCGAACACGATCTGGAACAAGACGGCATTTGGAAACGCTTAACTCTGGAGGGCGGCGCAGCGGACGAGGCGCTAGATGCCATCGCCCCTATGAAGGTTCAACAGTCCATCCATGTTCCGCCCAAGGCCAGCGCCGGTTTCATCTCCCATCGCTCCTTCGGCGGTCACTGCGGCGAGCTGTTCGTGGAGGCGAAAGCGCTGTCGCCAATCCACGTGAAGGAGAGTGGCGAGCCATCCTACAAAGCCAAAATGGAAGACGGCAGTCCCATCAACGGCTGGGATTTCTTCTCCATGGCTCCCCCAGAAGCGGAGATGCGCCCCGACGGCAAGACCTACGCGCTCCCCAGCCAGAGCATCAAGGGCCTGCTGCGCCATACCTATGCCATCGTCAGCAACTCCGTCGAGCCCAGCTCCGATCTGGCCCATATGAACCCGGTGGATAGCCTCTTTGGCTGGGTCGGGCCGGGACGCGATCAGGCCATTATGGGCCGCCTCTCGGTCGGCTTCGGCATGTTCGATGAGCCAGAGCTAGCCTGGTTCGAGGTCCCCTATCCCTACACCGGCTGGATGTACACCGGCGGTGAGTGGGTTTACAGGGAGGGCCAGACGATTCCAGAGGTGACTATCGCCCAACAATGGCGGCTCTTCCCCCACACGCCGATGGCTCCCATCGTCAAGCAACTGGACGATTTCCAGCCCTCCGGCGCCCAGGCCAATTACTGCCACGCGATTATGCCCGGCAGCCGCGCCCGTTTCGCGGTGCGCTTCTGGAACCTGGAGGACGAGGAGTTGCAGCGGCTCATCTGGGCCGTGAATCTGGAGCCTGGATTGGCCCACAAGATGGGTGGCAACCGCTATCTGGGATTTGGCAGCTTGCGAATGCGCCTTCTTCCAGAGAGCTACCTCATCGACTGGAGCAAACGGTACGCGACCAAGACGGAGGAGGAATGGCAGATGGCCCTCCAGGTCGATGAATGGCTCAACCGGGATGTTGTCGCACACTACGATCAACTACAGAAAATCCTGAATGCTGAGCAAGTTTGATTGGTTGCGTCGCTGTCGAACCGGCGCCGAGTTACTGGCCACATTGCGCCACTTCGCCCAAAAGCCCTCTCCCCAGAAGAGAAGGGGCCAGGGTGAGGGAGAAAACGACTCCCTCGCCCCAGGGGGAGAGGGCTGGGGTGAGGGGGAAATAGGCTCCCCCCGCTCCGCTCTATCCAACCCTTGTGAACGCTGCTGGATCTATCCACACCTTCCCAGCAAGCGTTATTGCGCCGATTGTCAGGCTATCCTAAATCGGGCCTGGAAGTTAGGCGAAGTCTCCCGCTCCTCATCCGTCATCTGGGGCTTCGTCAATCAACTGCCCAAACAGCTCCGCTCCATCGGAGACTCGCTCAAAGGAGATTGGAAAGACAGTCACGTCCTGGGCGCCCACGTTCAGGATGAGCACCACTTTCTGGTGATGCTCTTTCAGAAAGAGTTAAAACCGTGGTTCCAGGAGTTGGCGATGTACCATGGCTCTAACCTGAGGGGCCTGATCCAGGTCTTTCCCACCTCTGGATCCCCGAATTTCACGATGGGCGAGGTCATCTGTCGGGTGATGCACAACGAGGCCCGATACCCGATGGACCAACTGCGGGTGCGTTTCTTCGCCAATTCCTTTCACGTCCTTCGCCCCCACCGTTACGAGCGCCAGGGAGTGTTGACCTTCAGCGTCACAGAGTTTCTGAGTTTGATGGAGATGGCTTCCGTGTTTCGCACCCTCCTACATCCCGAGGAGCAAAAGCTGCTCCGCAAAATTCTCATCACCAAGGACCCACAGAAAGAACGATTCTACTGGGGGCGCTTCCTGGGCCGTCTGGATCAGGATGCCAGAGATATGCTCAACGCCTGGGGCGTTCGCAATTGGTCAAAACCGCAGACACGCTTGCTCTACGACTTGACAGATTATGTGGCCTATTACTGAATCGACTAACCCCATCAATCTCATCCGCTACCTCATTATGTGGCGGGTCAACAGTTCCCTGGTCGTCTTACCGAAAGACTTCCCCCGGATATTGTCTAAGGTGTTGGGCTTGAATATAGCCGAGCGCTTGCCCACACGAGAAGCCCGAGACTGGCAAGAGGCATTAGCGGCCGAGGATGAGGATAAAGATGAAATCGTCGAAACGCTATGGCCGATAGAGGCAGTGCTACTCCCCTATCCGGGCAAGCTAAATTATGGCCCAGGTGAAATCATCCTCTGGGAGCTCAAGCTTATGGGCGATAGCGCTGATCACGGGCTGTTTCTGGAGCTCATCCTGCCCGCGATGGAGGAGATTTCCACCACCAAGGATCCTCGCTGGCATCGACACAACTGGGCATGGGGCAACTTCGACATCTACGCCATCTACGTGGCAAAAGGTGACCGCTGGGAACCGATCGCTAGCGAGGGGAAATTGGATCTATCCTATCGACCTGGCACCGCCCAGTGGGCAGAAGGTCTATCGTTGGAGCCGAGCAAAAGGACGCGCTTCCATAAAGTGATCTGGGATATGCCCTTCGATCTGGGGGCGATGCCAGATTTTCGTGGTAATTCCTACCGCTCGCACAACTCGAACAACATCCCCAAACGAGAAGTACCAACCCTCCGGGGCCTTTTCGAGGCATTGCTATCACGGATGGCCTCCCTCCTTCCCGGGAAGGGACATACACCTGAGGAGGTCTGGAACTTACTAGATGAGGAGCAACAGACCAAGATTCGCAAAGGGATAAGGAAAGCGCGGCACGTTTCCCGCAACCAAGACATCGCGCTCCAATCATCCTCTAAAAAAATCACTGGTCGTTGGATTGGAACTCAGAGTTTTGCAAGGCCGATTCCGCGTTCCCTTTTGCCCTGCCTGAATCTGGCCTCCATCCTACATGTCGGGAAGCAGACCCACTTCGGCTGCGGCACTTTCCGGCTGGAATAAGGGTTGCAGGTTTGCAGACCGCTCTCAATTCTCTATTCTCAATTCTCTACTCACTATGTCACTTCCGATAGAGCTTACTGAATTCATCACCGCTTTGCCCGGTAGCCTCGTCTACCACTTGGTGACTCTGTTCGCCATCCAGCTCATTCTGGCTGTTTCTTTTGGGCATTGGTATCGTCATCGGCATGATCAGGCGGCTAAGCGGATGTTAGTGATGGGCGGTGTATTATTCCTGACGCGCCTGGCACTTATGTTCGTGGCTGCGCTTGGCTTCGTCGGTATGCTCAAGCCGAGCGTTATGTTGCCCCCCCTGGAGCGCCTGCTCGACTTCGCCATGCTGCCATTGGTCGCTTGGACGTTCTTGCCCATCGTGGAGCGCAATCAACGCTTAAGCAGCCTGCTTCTCGTCGCCATTCTCCTGATCGCTGTGGTAATCTACGCCGTTTTCGCGATACTCTGGCCCACCTCCGAAGCCAGCGGGATCTCCTACAACAGCTTCTGGCAGGGAAATGTATGGGAGGCCTCGACATTGGCCTTCCTCGTCCTGGCCTTGACCGCCACTCTCTCATGGCGCACGGTCGATTGGGGCTTGCTCACATGCTTGTTCGGCCTTTGGTTCGTCGGACACGCAGCCCAACTCGCCTTCTCCTTAGTAGGGCCAGTCGTCGAATCCGACATCGCTGGTTGGGTGCGCTTGATTAATCTGGCGGCGCTGCCATTGTTATCCAGCCTCGTCTACCGCCGCGCGTTACAAGCGCTATCCATCTCCGCCGACGAAGACACCACGCTGGGAGTAGTCGGTGTACTCAAGGCCGCCAGCCGCATCGAATCCGGTCACGATGTAGAAGCTGCGCTGGGATTGGCCGCATCTTCCATCGCCCGCGCCCTGGGCGCCGATATGGTCGCCATTGGCATGCCGGTCAGCGAGGAGAATGAAACGGACCAGCTCCCCCTCTCCCAAGACGTTGAGGAAATACGCATCGCGGCCCTATTCCCGCCGACCAGCGCGGTGCTGGCCTCCCAAGAGCCGAAGGTACACATCTCCCACCATCCCGCATTGGCCGAGGCCGTCTGGAACAAGCGCACAGAAAGCGTGACAGATTCGAAAGAAATCTCTGGCTTGGCCGACTTGTACCGTGGCCTGGGATTTGAACAACCCGGCCCGCTTCTGGTGCAACCCCTGAACGAGGGAGAATATCTGCTGGGACTGGTTTTAATCGGCGGGCCGGTCTCACAGCGCCCCTGGTCAGCGCGGGATGGACAGATCGCGCGGGCGATGAGCGCGCCGATCCTGGACGCATTGCTCGAAGTCCAGCGAAGAGAACAGTCCCTCGAATCCGCTGGATCAAAAGAGGAAGAGGAAACAGAACGCGGCGCCAAGTTAAAAAGGGCCATCTGGGAGGCACGCCGCTTGGCCCAACAAGTGACTTCTCTGGAGAGCAAGCTTGAGCATCAGCGGGAACGGTGCGATGAACTCTCCACGAAGCTGCGCTTGCGGGAGAAGGACATAGCCGAGCAGAAAACTCGCGCCCCAGAGTCGGACATTATCTGGCAGGAAGAGATACGGGAGCTGAGCGACGCGCGTGATGCCCTGCAGAACGAGCTGGCTGAATGGAAAGCTCGGGCGGAGCAAATCGCCCGCGCCAAGGCCGATCTGGAAGAGCAGCTAGAGCACACTCAGCGAACCGGCGCAAAACAGATGGTCGGCCATCAGGATACCGCCTATGACGAGGTCATCCCCTCGCTGCTGCGCGAACTTCGTGCCCCGATGAGGGCCATCGTCGAAGTTACAAACGCCCTGCTGGAGGAAACCCCTAAAGATATGGACGATGATGTGCTCCGGATCAAGGCCAACGTCGAGCGGCTGGGAAGAATACTCGGCGATTTAGCTCAAATAATCGAGGTGGAAACTGAACGGGCCTCACTCTCGCCGGAGCCTGTCAATGTAACCACCCTGATCGGGGAAATGGCTATGACACTCACCGACCTTTGCAGCGCGAACGATGTGACCTTACAGATCAACTTGCCATCCGACTTGCCGCCCGCTCGCGTGGATAAAAGCAGCTTCCGCCGCATCCTTCGCCAGCTCCTTTCCAACACCTGTCGCTGCTCTCAGGCAGGGACGGATGTCACGGTCACCGCACATCTGGAAGAACATGAGGAGCAATTAGTGGAGAAGCCGGCTTACGTGCTCGTATCCGTGACCGATACGGGAGGCGGCATTGCCCCAGAAGATCAACCGCGAGTTTTTCGGCGCCCCCTTTGGGACACGAGGGATGACGGGGATAAGACGCATCCCATCGCCGGGCTAGCTGACGGAACCGACATGGCGCTCGTCAAGGCGCTGGTGGAGGCGAATCAGGGACGCATCTGGGTGGAGAGTGAGACCGGAGTGGGCAGTACCTTCAACTTTATCCTGCCGATCTAAGACTGAGGACATGATGGAACGGCTGTCTGACGCAAAACAGTTGCTTATAGGGCTCCTTTTCACCCTGATCAGCGTGGGGGCCGTGTTGGGCGGCTTTCTCCTGAGCTATGCCGATATGGCTCAACAACCACCCTCACCCACCCCGGCTATAGATCAGCGCCCCTCACCGACGGTGTTCTTTCCGACTCTCTCGCCCACACCGGCCCGCACTCCCACTCCATCACACGCCAACACGCCAACACGCAAATCGCCCCAAACTCCCACCTCATCGAACGCGCTGATCCCCGCCTGCCCTCCGCCGGCCGGATGGTCGGCCTACGAAGTTCAGCACGGAGACACGCTCGTCCAACTGGCATGGCAAGCGGGTATCGCAAAATCAGCCCTGATGCGGGCCAACTGCCTGGACACGCCGACGCTGAAAGTCGGGCAGCGCATCTACCTCCCTCCCGCGCCCCAGGTCAGTCCCACCGAAGCGTCTCGCTGCGGCCCCCCCGGAGGATGGGTTTTCTACACTGTGCAGCGCGGCGATACGCTCTATTCCCTCTCGCGGCGTGTCGGAGTAAGCATCGACATGATACGCCACGCCAACTGCATGCGGGATTACACCCTTTACACCGGGGACGTGATTTACTTACCCTTCACACCTCCCACGTTTACGCCTTGGCCCACTCCTATGCCAACACCGCTTCCTAGCCCAACGCACACTCCCATACCCTCGCTCACGGCTACGCCCACCAGCTCACCGATGCCCACATCGGGGCCCACATCGACGGTGACGCCGACTCCCTCCTCCACGATCACCCCGACCATCGCGCCATCTCAGACGCCAACAAGCGCCGTCACATCGACGCCGACTGACACCCCCACCGCGAGCCCTCAAGCCACCTGGACATTGACGGCAGAGGCGACCTCCACACCCACGGCGACCCCATCTCCCACAGCTACATCTATTTCCACCGCCACACCGACGCCCACACCCACGGCGTCACCCACTCCCTGATCATATTTCGGCGGCTTTGCCGAGACAAGGGGCTGCGGCTGCAATCGGGTTTTCGAAGCGATTCAAAAATCGGCGGGTATGGAAACCCGCCCT
>CAZANJ010000054.1:7316-11323 GCA_964486415.1 uncultured Anaerolineales bacterium | reverse complement strand
GTGGCCTCTGGAGGGCCTTGGAACCGCTACGATTTCCCCAGGCCGATTGGCTTTGCTCTTGTATGGCGATCATGTTATAATGCCGCCGAATTAGAAGTTGGTTATCTTGACAATTAAGCCGCCGATGCGGAGGGAAGAAGTATTGCAAAGTCAAAAGAAGCGTCAGACATCTTCAAATATGAAGCAGAAATTTCTCACAGCAAGTTTGATTGTGCTCTTTTTGACCATCGCCGTCGTGGCAAGCCTCCTCGTTTTTGATTACGTGCGACAGATCACCGCCGCCTCCACCTCCTGGCCTCCCTTCACTATGAAACCAGAAGAAGAAGAAAATCCAGAGGTAGAGTATGAACCCGGCAACCCACTGCCGACCTGGCCGGGCAAAGAGCGCGTCAATATCCTCGTGATGGGCATCGATCAGCGCGAGAACGAGGAGGGGCCGTGGCGCACGGATACGATGATGGTGCTGACCATCGACCCGGTCACGATGAGCGGCGGGATATTGTCCATCCCGCGCGATCTCTGGGTCCCCATCCCCGGCTACGGCGAGGGACGCATCAATACCGCCCATTACCTCGGTGACATAGACGATTACCCCGGCGGCGGGCCGGCCCTCGCGGCCAAGACCGTGCAGTGGAACATCGGTGTCCCCATCCACCACTACGCGCGGGTTAATTTTACCGCCTTTGAGCAGATAATCGATCTCATCGGCGGCATCGACGTCTACGTGGAGGAGGAGATCGACGATCCCCTTTACCCAGACGAGGCCCACGGCTATGATCCGCTCTACATCCCGGCCGGCGAGCAGCACCTCGACGGCGAGACGGCGCTCAAGTACGCACGCACTCGCCACAGCTCCGGAGGGGATTTCGACCGCGCTCGGCGGCAGCAAAAAGTCCTGGAGGCGGCCTTCAAGAAGGTCACCCGGCTCGATATGCTGCCCAAGCTGGCGTCACAGGCGCCCAAGATGTGGCGGACCTTGCAGGATTCGCTGGTGGTCGATCCCAACTTGACGCTGGATGAGATCATCGCCCTGGCCCATCTGGCGAGCCAGATTGATCAAGAGGATATTCGCTACGGTGTGATCGATGAGAATTGCACCAAATTTTACACCACTCGCGACGGGCAACAGGTGCTGTTCCTGCTGCGCGATCAGATGCGGGAATTGCGGGATTACGTCTTCACTGCCCACAATTACGAGCAGACGCCCAAGCCCGAAGAGGGGGAAGTCGAGTCTACACCGGATACACCTTCCGCCCGCTGGGAAGACGAAGATGCCTCCATCGAGGTGTTGAACGGGACGACGCGGGCCGGGCTGGCAGCTTCCACGAGCGATTACCTGCAAGAGCAAGGGTTGGAAGCCTCCCGCATCGCCAACGCCGACCGCCTCGACATTTCCGAATCGCTGGTCATCGTCTACACGGACAAGGCCTACACCGCCGAGTACATCATCCAACTCCTCGATCTGCCTTCGACCGCCCTGGTGGACGGCTCCAATTCCGGTTCCTCCTCCGAGTATGACATCTCCATCATCCTGGGCGCTGATTATGAGCCACGAGAGCCGTAACCGCGCCGATGATGGTCAAGTCCCGCACGGACAGCCTTGAGGAGTCGAGTACCTCCAAGTGGCCACAGCTATCTCTTTCGAGCACCTCTCCAAGAAGTTCACCCTGAACCGCCAGCAAGCTCGCTCCTTCCAGGAGCTGGCCCTCGGCTTGTTCCAGCACGGTGGGCATCATCGGCTCCAACGGCGCGGGGAAGAGCACTGCGCTCAAGTTGATCTCGCGCATCCTCTTGCGCTGCGTTAGCGCTGACTCTACTCTCGCTCCGGCGGGATCTGGCGATCCCGCCGCCAGCAATTAGACACGGGGAGGGAACATGAAGAAAAACACATGGCTTATCGTGAGCATCTTCACCGTGCTCGTCGCTATGGTCTGGGGCATGACGGGCGCTCCGACCGATGCGCAGGGCACGTGGTACGCCGAATACTTCACCAATCGCGAACTCGCCGGAGGCCCGGCCCTCACCCGCTACGAGGAGGATCTGCACTTCGAGTGGGGCAGTGGCGGCCCCGGCTCCGGGATCCCCAACGATAATTTCTCCGCCCGTTGGACACGCGAGGAGTGGTTTGAGGCCGGCACCTACCGCTTCTCCTACCGCTCCGATGATGGAGTTCGCATCTGGGTCGGCGATACACTCGTCGTGGACGATTGGCGCGACCGCCAGGCGACCTGGTCCTTCGTCGACCGCTACATCCCCCGTGGCACACACCGCGTGCGCGTCGAGTACTACGAACACGGCGGCGGCGCTGCCCTGCAGGTGGCCTGGGATCGAGTCAGCGGCGGCGACGCCTGGCGCGGGGAGTATTTCGATAACCGTGACCTTTCCGGCTCCCCTGAACTGGTGCGCTACGATCCGGCCATCGACTTCGACTGGGGAGATGGCAGCCCCGACGAGGAGATCTCGGCCGACTACTTCTCCGTGCGTTGGACGCGCACGCTGGGCTTCACCCCTGGCACATACCGTTTCTACGCCAGCTGTGATGACGGCGTGCGCATCACGGTCGACGGCAATCGCGTCGTGGACGCCTGGCAGGATCAGAAACTGCCCAACACCCGCGCGGGCGATCTCACCTTGAGCGAGGGCCAGCACACCATCGTCGTCGAGTATTACGAACACGGCGGTCAGGCCAGCGCTCACGTCTGGTGGAACCGCCTGGGCACGTTCAGCAACTGGGAGGGGCGATACTATGACAACGCCGAGCTGCGCGGCGGCCCGGCGCTGATCCGCGACGACACGGAGATCAACTTCGACTGGGGCGAAGGCGGGCCGGCCGATTGGATGCCCAGCGATAACTTCTCCGTCGCCTGGAGCCGCAAAGTCCACTTCGATCCCGGCTACTACCGCTTCAACGTCCAATCCGACGACGGCGTGCGCGTCTGGCTGGACGGCGGGCTGATGATGGATTTCTGGGAGCCGATGGATTATGAATACCACTATGTGGACGGCGTTTATCTGGAGGGCGTGCACGAGATCAAGGTCGAGTATTTCGAGCGGGCCGGCGGCGCCCGCATCCACTTCTGGTGGACGCCAAGCAGCGAGGCACCTGCGGCTCCAGCGCCCACGCCGACCAAAGCCCCGACTTCGGAGCCTGTCCCCCAACTGCCTGGGCCATGGCAAGCGGAGTATTTCGATAACTCCGATCTCTTCGGCGCTCCCGTCTTGACGCGCCAAGATCAAGCCATCGATTTTAGCTGGGGCTGGGGCTCCCCGGACCCGAGACTGGGCCGTGATAACTTCTCCGTCCGCTGGACCGGCAGCTTCTCCTTCCCGGCCGGGCGCTATCGCTTCACCACCACGACGGACGATGGCGTGCGGCTCTACGTGGACGGGCGGCTCATCATCGACGCATGGCGCCCGATGCGGGGCACGCGCGTTGGCTACGCTACGCTCTCGGCGGCGGTGCACGAGGTGCGCGTCGAGTACTTCGAGCACTCCCAGGCCGCGCGGGCTTATGTGGATTTGCAGCGCATCGGCGCGGCCCCTGCGCCCACTCCTACGCCCGCGCCCCGGACTTATGAGCCACAGGCAAGCGTCCCTTGGAAAGCGCGTTACTATGACAACCCCGATCTGGCGGGCGAGCCGATCCTGACACGCCGGGATCAGGCCATCGATTTCAACTGGGGCTGGGACGCTCCCGTTCCCTCCTTGCCAGCCGATAATTTCTCCGCCGAATGGGTGCAGCAGATAGAGCTGAGCGCGGGACGTTATACCTTCACCACCCATTCCGATGACGGCGTGCGGCTCTACGTGGACCAGAAGCTGGTGATCGACAGCTGGCGCCCGATGCGCGGTTACCGCAGCGCCACACTCAATCTGCACGAAGGAAAGCACACGCTGCGCCTGATCTACTTTGAACGCAGCGGCATCGCCCTGGTGAGCCTCACCCGACGGAAAATCGACTGATCCCCAGTCCCCTCTCCCCTCCGGGGAGAGGGCTAGGGTGAGGG
>CAZANJ010000054.1:4595-7216 GCA_964486415.1 uncultured Anaerolineales bacterium | reverse complement strand
ACAGAACAGCTGCATATGAACATCAAACCTGGAGTAAAACTTGACCAAACACAAAGTCGTCCTGATCACCGACAGCACCTGCGACATTCCTCAGAATTTGATCGAGCGATATAAAATCACCGTCGTCCCCATGTTCGTAGTCTGGAGCGGCGAGGCTTTTCGCGACCGCATCGACATTCTGCCGGAAGCCTTCTACCAGCGCCTGGTCGATGACCCCGCCTACCCGACGACGGCCCATCCGCGGCCCGAGGATTTTCTTCAGGTCTACGAGACGAAGTTGCGAGAGGGAGCGGATGAGATCGTGGCCATCATGATCAGCAGCGCGATGAGCGGCGCTTTCGAGGCGGCCCAGCAAGCGGCCCAGATGATCGATGCGCCAGTCCACGTCGTCGATGCGAAGGGCCCGACGATGAGCCTAGGCTGGCAGGTGCTCGCTGCTGCCCGCGCCCGCGAGGCCGGCGGTGACGCGCAGGCGATGGTGCAGGCCGCCGATGCGGCCAGGGCCAAAATGGCGCAGGTCGTCTTCGTCGACACGCTGGAATATCTCTACAAGGGCGGGCGCATCGGGGGCGCCGTCAAGCTCGTCGGCACGCTGCTGAACATCAAGCTATTGATCTACATCGATCACGAGACGGGGCAAGTCGAGGGGGAAGCCCGCGTGCGCACCCGCAAGCGGGCGGTGGAGACCCTCTACCGACGCTTCTTCCGGCGGCTGGACACCGACAAGCAGTTGCACATCGCGGTGCTACACGGCAACGCGTTGGAGGATGCCCAGAAGCTCGCGGAGCGCATCCGGCGAGATTTCCCGAATGCCGAGGTTCTAATCGACATCACCGGGCCGGTGCTCGGTGTGCATACCGGCCCTGGCGCATTGGCGCTTTGCGGATACACTGAATAAGTGTAACACCAAAACTAAAAAGCCCCCGGCTCTCGTGGATGAGGGCCGGGGGCTTTTGCTTAATCCTGCTTGTTCCTGATTGATCTACTCACTTTCCTCAATCGTCAGCAGGCGCCCGGCCCCGCGCCCGAAGACCTCCGGGAAGTAGAACTCGCGGGCGTTGGTGGGGATGACCTGATACTCACCGGGCCGCGTGGCGCGGAAGGTGTAGGTGTACTCGTAGGTGCCGGCCGGCAGGTAGTCGGCGAAGAGCACCATCTTGTCGTCGCGCATCTCGCTGCGGCTGTACCAGTTCCACCACCAGCGGTAGACTTCGGAAGTCTTCGCTTCGCTTGCAGTAGACTTCCGAAGTCTGGGGCGCTGTTCCACCAGGCTGGTCGTCGCCAGGCTGGGATCGATGGCCTCGGCGCCGGCCGGCAGCGGATCCTCGACCACCACGTAGTAGAGATCGTGCGGCGCGATGATGGACAGGTGCACCTGCACCACGTCGCCCACCTCGACCGTCTCCACCTCCGGGCACTTCAGCCCTTCGGTGCAGTCGGGATCGCTGTAGTGGCGCGACACAATCACGCCGCGATTGAGCGGCTCAATCTCCTCCACCGGCAGGTAGACCTTCAGATGAGCGGTGTAGTAGAGCCGCCCCTCGCCGGAGCCGCGCCCGATGGTCAGGCGGTTGCTGGTCTGTAGGGCAGGTTTCCATACCTGCCGCAGCAGCTCCGCCACCGCCACCTCCAGCTTGATCGGCTTGTCGACCGTCTCTGGCGTGACGCGACCGCCCTCCATCAGCTCATCGTTGAGCCAGACGGCGTAGTCGTAATCGCCCTGCAGCTCGCCCGTGACGCGCATCCAGTCGGTCAGGGCGATCAGGGCCCAGGCCGTCTCGTAGGTGGTCTCCCAGATACCGTCGCGGCGGACTACCATCAGCCAGCGCACCACGTTGGGGATCAGGTCGTTCTCCGGATCGAGCCGCGCCAGCGCGTCCAGAATCACGGCGGTGGAGCGGGTGTCGGTGTTCATAGCCCAGTAGTCGTAGTCCGCCTCCTCCCAGTGGGCGCCGGTGGCGCTGATGATGGCCGCGTTCTGCAGATCGGAGAGCAGCGTGTCAATGCGATTATCGTTTTCATTGACCAGGCCCATAGCCAGCGCCAGGAAAGCCCGCCCGTAATGTGACAACTTATCCCGGCTCTCGAAAAGATCATCGACGTGCCTCTCTATCTCCTTGTCTCCCTCTCTCCCCGTCTCCCCCTCTCCCTGCTCCGCCATCACGTAGAGGATGAAGGCTTGCTGGTTCGCCTCGCGGTAGGACGTGAGATCGCGGGCGGTCACCAGCTCGCCGCGCAGGTAGCCCAAGCCGCGCTCAATGACGCCTCCCTTCACCTCGAAACCGGCCTCGCGGGCCTTGTCCATCGCGAAGACGACGTAGGCCGTCAGGTGCGGGTAGCTCTGGCCCTTGCCCTCGCGTGAGCGCCACCAGCCCCAGCCGCCGTCGTCGTGCTGCCGCTGGTAGAGCTTGCTCAGACCCTCTTCTACTAGATCGGGCAGCTTCTCCTCCAGATCGGGGTCGGCGAGGCCCAGTTCCTGCAAGGCGCGATAGGTCAGCACGTTGGGCAGGAAGCGGGAGACAATCTGCTCGGTGCATTCGTAGGGGAAGTGCTCCAGGTAGTCCAGCCCGTCGACCATCCCCGCCGCCAGCGAGGGATCGAGTCGCACGGAGAGCTCGCCC
>CAZANJ010000054.1:0-4495 GCA_964486415.1 uncultured Anaerolineales bacterium | reverse complement strand
TTGGGCGGCAGGGCGATGGCCTCGGTGCGGGCGTCCTCGCCGCTCAGTTGTCCGCCGGTGCCCACGATCTCCGGCGCGCTGTAGCGGTGCACGATCAGCGTGCCATCCGAGCCGGTGGTCAAGCGTGGGCGGGCGGCGTCGGCAAACCTATCGGCCTCCGCGCTCATCACCACGTCGGCGTAGGGCACATCCTCCACCTCGACCCACCAGGTCACCTTCCCTTCAGCGCCATCGGCCACGCTCACTCGCTGACTCGCCGATTCGCTGATTCGCAGCCCCTCGGCCTGCAGCGTGACCTCGACCTCCTGCTCCGCGCCGGTGTTGTTGCTGACCAGCGCCGCGAGCTGCGCCCGGTCGCCGACCACGAAGAAGCGCGGCGTCGCCGGCCGCACCAGGAGCGGCTTGGTGACCAGCAGTTCATCGGTCTGCTCGCCGACCTCCGTGCCCTTGGTGACGCCCACGGCGCGGAAGACCCAGGTGGTCAGGTTATCGGGCAGCTCGATCTCCACGCTGGCCTGACCGTTCCGGTCGGTGACCACGTTGGGGTTCCAGAAGGCGGTATCCTCGAAGCGCTCGCGCAGCTCGGGGCCTGATGGCTCGGCCTCTCCGGCTGCCTTCTCCGCCCGATCCGCGGCCGGCGCCATCGCGGGGGCCGCCTCCTCGGCCGCCTCCTCGGCGCCGCCGCCACCGCCCATGCCCAGCCCGCGCATCGCGATGTCGTCCAGCTCCTCCAGTTGCTTCAGCAGGATGCGGTTGATCGAGAGCACCAGCCCGCTGGAGGTCGAGACGCCCAGCCCGCGCCGCCCGTAGAAGGTCTCTCGAATGGCATTCTCCTCCTCGCGTGGCTTGAGGCTCAGCACGGCCTTGTCCACCAGATCGAGCGAGAAGGCGGCCTCCACCGGCTCGCCGCTGGCGTCACGGACCTCCACGTCGAAGGAGACCGTGTCGCCCGGTTCGGCCCGCTCGCTGCTGGGCGTCACGGTGATGTCCAGCGTCTGCTCCACCGGCTCGACCGTCAGCGCCGCGTAGCCCACCTTGTGCGTGGCCACCGGCTGGGTCGGATCGGGGCCCTTGACGATGACGACCGAGACGTAGACATTGGGCGCGTGATCGGCCGTGATGGGCAGGCGGTAGATCGCGGAGTTGCTCTCCAGCTTTCGCACCTCCTGCGCCATCACGCCGCCGCGCTCGACCGTGATCCAGGCCCACTGCTCGCCCTCGAAGGGGCTGGGGATCAGAATCTCGGCGGTCTCGCCCGGCACGTAGGTCACCTTATCGCTGATCAGATCGAAGCGGTCGTTGTTGTCGCGCCGCCAGGCCACGTCGTCCTCGCCGCTGACCCAGACCCAGGTCGAGGTTTGCACCAGCCGTTCCTGAGCGTCCCGCCCGCTGACGACGACCTGGTAGGAGCCGCCCTCCTGCGGCGTGAAGGTGATCTCGCCCTCGGCGTTCTGGTCGGTGGTGAGCGTGTCGGTGTAGACCAGCGTGTCCTTGGTCTCCCACTCCCAGGATCCGCCTCCGCCCGCGTCCTCGACGAAGGTGTTGACCCACTCGCGGCGGTAGGCCTCGACGTCGAGCTCCTTATCCGGCAAGCGCTGGGCCTCCCAATCGACGGTCACCACGTCCACGCCGAAGGGCTCGCCAGCATTGCCAACGTACTGCTGCGGCGCCAGGCCGACGTAGAAATTGCCTCGATGGACAACGACGTCGCTGCGCCCGGAGATGGCCTGTCCGTCCTTGCCGTAGGCGGTCGCCTCGATGGTCAGCCTCTGCCCAGGGATGCCGTTTATCCCCCCCGTCATCACTCTGGTGGGGATGTCGATGCCCAGATGGCCCTGAGCGTCGGTGGCGCCGGAGCCGGTGAGGAGTGGCTCGGGGCGCGGCGGCTCCTGCCACCAGCACCAGCGGCAGATCCAGGGGCTGTCCTCGTCGGTGAAATCGTAGCGCCCGAACTGGACCGGATCGAAGGTGTAGGGGGCGGAGAGCACGCGCCACGCCACCTCGGCGTCGGCGACGGCCCCGCCGAAGAAGTAGCTCACGTCGACATCGGCCCGCGTGGCCTGCCCGGAGGCCAGTTCCTCTTTTTCGGGCGTGACGACCACCTCGAACTCCGGCGGGCGGTAGGCGGCGACGGTGAAGGAGGCCTGCGTGTTGTAATCGTCGAGCCGGATGGCGATGCGGTAGTCGCCCAGCGTGGCGCCCTCGTCCAACGGCAGCTCGCCGTGGAACGTACCGAACTCATCCAGCGGCAGCCCATCGTTGAAGACCTCCTCGCTCTCGGGGTCGTAGATGCGGACCTGTATCTCCTCGAACCTGGTCATCTGGTAGCTGACGTCGTCCTCGGCGCGGAGCACGCCCCGGAAGTAGACCGTCTGCCCAGGGATGCCGTTTATCCCCGCGCGGTAGATGGGCCGGTCGGTGGTCACGTGGGCGCGGTAGTTGCGCTCATCGGTGCCGCCACGAAGCCCAAAGTCCCAAGGGCCGATGCCTTGCTCCCACTCCCAACCGATGCCTCCGAGCACGAAGGGATCCTCCGAGACAACGTGGAGTATGTGACCAAATTCGGGTTCAAACTCGATGTGAGCCAGACCGCCCTCGTCGGTGGGCACCGGGCCCACAGGCTCCGCGCCGGCGTAGTGGACCGTCAGCGGGAGACCACTGACCGGTTGACCGGTCGCCAGGTCGGTCGCCCAGGCCCACAGCTCCCCCTCGCTCTTTTTGATGGTCAGGTTGTAGTCGGAGACGGAGAGCAGCTTGCGGTGCAGCCAGGGCTCGAAGTCGATGTTGGGCGCGGTCACCTCCAGCAGATAAAGTCCCGGCTCCAGCCTGCCGCCGCCTTCGGTCAGGGCGATGGGCGTGTGCGCCTTCTCGTTGAGGGGCGGCTCGACGGGCACCGACCACTCGCGGAGCGACACACCCGGCGTCTCGCGCTCCCAGAAGCGCTCCTGAGTGCTGAAGTAATCCTTCAGCTCCAGGCGATAGAGGCGCAGGTCGAGCCGGCTGACGTTGACGTAGCCGATGGAGATCTGCGCCGGCTGGTGGGCGTCATAGGTGCCGATCATACCGGGCACGTCCACCTGCACCCACGGATCGAGCGCGGCGGTGCGGAATTGCACCGTCATCTCCTGGCCCGTGGTGTTGCCGTAGGGATCGGCGATGTCCGGCCCGATGCGCACCTGGTAGTCGGTGCTGGGTTTAGAATTGAAGTCGAAGCGGAAGGTGTTGTCGTAAGTGCTGAACGAGGTGTAGACCCGCGCTGGCGAGATCGGCGGCGTCATCTCGATGTTGGGCATGACGGTGGTCGGATCGATGGGCGCGTTGAAGATGATCTCGAAGGGACGGTGCGGGTTGGCGCTCTGATCGCCGTCGCGCGGGCTGGTGCGCACGATGCGCGGCAGCGGGACGGTGGTGAAGCGCCATTCGTAAGCATTGCGCATGCCCTCGCCCCCTCCCACGCTCTGCACCCCGGCGTCGACCCGCGCCGTGTGGACCGTATCGAAGGCCAGTTGCTCGGTGGGCGTGAAGATGAGCGTGTCGGTCAGCACGTCGAGCTCGCCGTCCACCGTCGCGCCGCCTCCACGCAGGCTGAAGGCCTGCTCCGCCGAGGCCGGGTCGATGGGCATGTTGAACTGCACCTTGATGATGGGCTCGACCGAGATCAGATCACCGTTTTCCTCCGGCGAGACCCAGGTCACCTTCGGCGGCTGGGTGGTGAAGGTCCACTCGTGGGCCTCCTCCAGCAGGCCGCCGGTGGTGTCGGTCAATCCGGCCTCGACGCGGGCGGTGTAGTTGGTGCCGCCGGCCATCGCGCCCTCGGGCGTGAAGGCGTAGATCGAGGTGTTGATCCACTCGCCCTGGCCCTCAATCGGCGGATCGAAGCTGATCGGCTGCGGCAGGTCATCGGGATGTCGTTTATCCCCGTAGCCCGGATCGGAGACTGCCATCAGCGGCACGACCGGGCGGTTGAACATCACGGTGATGGTGCTCTCGGCCTCCACGTCCTGCGCCTCGGGCGCGGGGATGACCTGAGAGACCTCCAGGTAGCCGACGGTGCGGAAGCGGAAGCGGTAGGCGCCGTCGAGCTGTCCGCCATCCGCAGCCCTGGCCTCGGCGCCGAGGGTGACGTAGTAGTCCTGATCGCGCTTGAGATCGCGGGCTGGCTCGAAATGCGCAGTATTGTCATCGGCCCATTCGAGCTCACCGGAGACGTCCGGGCTGACCTGGATGGCCTTCTCCACCGAGGCCTTGTCCATCGCGCGGTCGAAGACCAGCTCGATGGCGCCGTCGGGGGGAAGCTCCTCCCCGGCCTCCGGCGCGCGCTGGATGATTCTCGGCGAGACGTTGCCGGGAGGAGGCGGGGTGTAGGGCGGCGGCGTGGGGGATGGTTCGGGCGTCGCGGTCGGCGCCGGTGTGTCGGTGGGGGCGGGTGTCAGCTGTGGCCCGCAGGCCCCCAGCAACAGACTGAACAGTGCGACAAAAGTCACTAGCTTGTAAA
>CAZANJ010000053.1:6026-11566 GCA_964486415.1 uncultured Anaerolineales bacterium | reverse complement strand
GCTGGGTCTCGCTCCTATGAAGCGTGGAATACGAAGGTTTGACAACCATCCCCCACCGTGTTATACTTTCGCCGTGGGCCGTTAGCTCAGCTGGTAGAGCAGGGGCCTTTTAAGCCCAGGGTCGCGGGTTCGAGTCCTGCACGGCCCATTCAGAAGTAGACAAGTAGATAAGTAGACTAGTAGGCAGACTCGCGAGGTCTCGTCTACTCATCTACTTATATACTTGTCTTTTTTGGTTACATTCAAGGCCACCACGCGAGGTAACATGCTGCCTGTATGGGTTTTCTGGGTCGCACTAGTAGCGATGTTCGTCGGATTGCTCGGCGTCGTTCTGCCCTTCCTCCCCGATGTAGCACTTATCTGGCTCGTCACATTGATCTACGCCGTCGCCGAGGGCTTCGCCACTGTCGACCCCATCACATTCGCCGCTATCACCCTTCTGGCCACAATGGGCCTCGCCGCTGAACTCCTGATGAGCCAGGCAGGGGCCAAGGCCGCCGGAGCCTCCATCCTGTCGCTGCTGGCCGGGATTGCGCTGGGAGCAATCGGAGCCCTGATTGGCTTCCTCTTCCTCGGCATCGGCGCATTGCCCGGCGCCATCCTGGGCGCCTTTGCCGGCATCGTCCTGGCCGAGGGATACCAGTCCAGGGACTGGGAAAAAGCGGTCAAAGCGGGCGGCGGAATGCTGCTCGGCTGTGCCCTTTCCGCCGGTGTGCAGCTTCTCATCGGCATCTCTATGATCCTCATCTTCATCTGGCAAGTGCTGAAAGGATAACCCTATGCCCCGCCGCAGCTCCTACAATCGCCGTAGGCCCAGCCGACGCACCCTCCTGATCCGGGCTCCCCGTCGCGGCACAGTGATCGTCGCCGCAGCGCTCTACATCCTGGGGCTCTTCAGCGTGCTGGGCTTCTTCTCCATCCCTGAACCTTACGCCATCGGCGCCCTGGCCGTATCTGGCGGATTGCTCCTTCTGAGCGCGCTTCTGCGCGGCCTGTAGCATCTGAATTCATCTAACAACGTTTATCTGACAATGTTCGAGCAACTCGATTTCTTCAGCGCTTCAACTTTCTCCGCCCCCTACACCGTCAGCCAGCTCACCGGTCGCATCCGCGATCTGATCGATAGCTCGGCCGAGTTAAACGATGTCTGGCTCGAGGGCGAGGTCTCCAACTTCCACCGCGCCGCATCTGGACACTGCTACTTCACGCTCAAGGACGGCGGCGCTCAGATCAAGTGCGTGATGTGGCGCAACACGGCTAACCGCCAAAGCTACCTGCCCACGGACGGCGACTTCGTGCTGAGCCACGGTCGAGTGGGCGTCTACGAAGCGCGCGGCCTCTACCAGCTCTACGTGGACCGATTGCAGCGGGCCGGCGTCGGAAATCTCTACCGGCAATTCGAGATACTCAAGGCGCGACTGGAAAAAGAGGGCCTGTTCGCCGAGGAGCGCAAGCTTCCTCTGCCCGGCTTCCCCCGCCGCATCGGCGTCGTCACCTCCCCCAAGGCGGCCGCGCTGCGCGACATCCTCAATGTGCTGAGCCGTCGCTGCCCCCTGGTGGAAGTGCTGCTCTCTCCCACTCTGGTCCAGGGCGACGCCGCCCCGCCGCAGATCGTGGCCGCCATCGCAGCCCTCAACGCGCTCACAGGCCCCCGGCGCGTGGACCTGATCATCATCGCGCGGGGCGGCGGCAGTCTGGAGGAGCTTTGGGCCTTCAACGATGAGCGCGTAGCGCGAGCCGTCGCTGCCTCCCGCCTCCCCGTCATCTGCGGCGTGGGACACGAGACCGATTTCTCACTGGCCGATTTCGCCGCCGACCTGCGCGCTCCCACCCCTTCCGCCGCCGCCGAGCTGAGCGTCCCGGACCAACAAGAGCTACGCGCCCAGATAAGGGGGCTAACCGAAGCGCTGACAGCGGCACTGCAAAGCAACATCGACGAGCGGCGCTGGCAACTGAACGAGCAGATACAAGCGCTGCGCCACCTCTCGCCCAGCTTCAAATTAGCCCAGGCCCGCCAGCGCTTGGACGATTTGATGAGCCGCGCCGAGACCGCCTTGCGCCACACCCTGACCCGGCGCCGGGGCCAACTGGAAGGGCTGGGCGGGCGGCTGGTGGGAATCAGCCCCCTGGGAACGCTAGAACGGGGCTACGCCATTGTGCGCCATCAAGAGACCGGCGTGGCAGTGCGCTCAGTGGAGCAAGTCGAGGCCAACGAAATGCTCAATATCCGCGTCGCCGATGGCGAGTTTGAAGCCGAGGTGCATGGGCGGACACCGCCCGTGACCTAATCTATAAGGAGACAAGCTATGTCCGAAATCACCCTTCAATCCGTTTACTTCGATGAACCCGGCCCGCAGCACACCGAGCGAACGCTGGAAGTCGCTAAACGGCGAGCCGATGAGCTTGACGTTCGCACCATACTGGTCGCCAGCACGCGCGGCGAGACCGGCGCCCGGGCCGCGCGCTTGTTCCAAGACTACGACGTCGTCGTGGTAACCCACTCCACCGGCTTTCGCGAGCCTAACATGCAGAAACTGAGCGAGGAGAACCGCGCCGCCATCGAAGCGGCTGGGGCGAAACTTATCACCTGTCAGCACGCCTTCGGCGGCGTCAACCGCGCCGTGCGCAAGAAGCTGGGCACCTACTTGACCGACGAGATTATCGCCTACACGCTGCGCACTTTCGGGCAAGGGATGAAGGTCTGCGTCGAGATCTCGCTGATGGCCGCCGACGCCGGCCTAGTGACGGTGGGGGAGCCTTGTATCGCCATCGCCGGCACTGGCCGTGGAGCGGACACTGCTATCGTGCTCAAGCCCGCCAACGCGCATCAGTACTTCGACTTGCGTGTGATGGAAGTGCTGGCTAAGCCCAGGTTGGTGTGAACTGATAGATTGGTTCAATCTCTGAGATTGAACCAATCTGAGATGAGAGACCGATGATGACTGAAATCGAAAAACTGACCTTCGAGGAAGCTTTCGCCAAGCTGGAGGAGGTCGTCAAGGAATTAGAGAGCGGCGGGTTGGCGCTGGAGGAGAGCCTGAATCTTTTCGAGCGCGGACAAGCGCTGGCCGCCCACTGCGGCGTGCAACTCGACGAGGCCGAATTGAAGATCAAGCAACTCACCGCTCAGGGCGAAGCTCCCTTCACGCCAACTTCGTAACCACCCTCCTCGCCCAAGCGTGCGAAGCTAAGCCGAGAGAGGGATGGGGTGAGGGGGAAATCGACGCGAGCACAACTCACCCTCACCCTAGCCCTCTCCCTCCCAGGGAGAGGGAATCCAGCCTCCTCGCCCAAGCGTGCGAAGCTAAGCCGAGAGAGGGATGGGGTGAGGGGGAAAAACCTCACACCAGCATCGGAGTGTGTACCGGTGCTCATCACAGATATTGAAGACTTGCTGACATCCTACCAATATATGCGCCTCACCGAACACGCGCTCAACGAGGCGCACAAAGAGAGCCTGCGTGCCAAGGATATATTCTACGCCATCTTCAACGGTCAGATCCTTGAGCACTATCCCCGCAGGCGGCGCGTGTTGATCGTCGGCCCTACCCCCGGCTTCGATGTGCAAGTGCATGTCGTCTGTGACTACGCCGACCGGGAGGAGATCGTCGCCGTGACCGTCTACATTCCCGATCGCCCCACCTGGATCAGCGATCACACCCGCGCCCCCTCCCCGCTGGATACCGTCGACTGAAATCGTAATAAATCGTAATCGTGCGCACACCGCCGTGAAATAGGCGGTGCTGGCCTTCTGCTTGCCACTAATCCCAGCACCAGCTCTTCAGGCTGGTGGGCTGTTGGAACCGAGATCGTTTGATCTGTCTATCCCAGAGGGGGCCACGCTCCCTCAAGGATCACGGCCATCTCCGCCGCCCCGACCAGCGAGAACTCACCCTCAAAGGGCTCCTCTAACGCCAGCGCTTCAATCTCAAAATCGGGTGTGAGCCTAACGCTCAAGTGCGCGTTCGTGAAGACCAACATGCCATCTTCCATCATCTTTAGACGCGATTCTGCGCCGCCCTCACGCCGGCGGATGTTTCGCCCCTCCTCGCCGCGCTCGATGATGAAAGCGTTGTCCTCCGCAGCCAGAAAATCCACCTCGTTCAGGAAAATTCGCGGCTTGTCCAGGTAAGGCTTCCCCTGGTGAACGCAGAAGGTGGCGCAGTTGCCACACTCGTTGCAAAAATCCGCCACGTGGATGATCTGCCGCCCCTGGGTGACGCGGAAATTATCCGTCCCAACCACCTCCAGCCCGCCGTCCCCACACGCGAGCACGGGCACGCTCAGGCTTCTCGGCTCGACGAGGATGGCGTAATTGGCCCGGTTGGGGCAGACCTCGACGCACTTGTCGCAGAACTGGGAGCACTGCATGCAGCGAGCGGCCTCCGTCAAAGCCTGCTCCTCGGTCAGCGTCATCTCGACCAGGTCGAAGCCCCCGCGCCGCTCAGGTGGAAGCAGCGCCGCTTTCTGCTGCGCTTCCCGTCGCGCTCGGACCTGCTTCACCGCCACGATCTCCTCCTCGGACAGGGTGGGAAGCTGGGCCTCTGGCTGACTGAAGTTCACGCCCAAATGCCGACAGATCGCCTCTGCCACGCTGCGACCGTCGGCGCAGGCCTCGATGATGGTCGCCGGGCCGCGCACGATGTCGCCCCCAGCATAGACCGGCTTCTCTTGTAGGGTGAGGGTAGGATCGGCGTCGATGGTCCCATTCTCGCGCAGGGAGACCGCGCTGCCTTCGAGGAAGGTCACGTCGGGCCGCTGTCCGATGGCGACGATAATCGCCCCGGCCTCCAACTCGAAGCGGCTGCCCTCGATGGGCACCGGGCGCCGCCGCCCATCCTGGCCGGGCTCACCCAGCTCGTTGCGCACACATTCGAGGGCTGCGACCGCCCCGCCTTGCCCATCCTCCAGCACGATCCGCGCGGGCGAGACCAGCTCCTCCAGCGCGATCCCCTCGGCGAAGATGGCCTCGACCTCCTCCGCGTCGGCGGGCATTTCCTGCCGCGTGCGGCGGTAGACGACGGTCACATCGCCATCGGTGAGCCGTTTCGCCGTGCGGGCCGCGTCCATCGCCGTGTTGCCGCCGCCGATCACCAGAACGTCGCCGCCTATTTCGATCTCCTCACCGCACGCCACCCGCTCCAGGAGGTCCAGAGCGTGAAAGACGCCTGCCCCATCCTCGCCCTCAATGCCCAGGCGAGCGTCCTTCTGCGCACCGGCGGCGATGTAGACCGCCTCGAACCCTTCAGATGAAAAGGGTAGCGAAGCGGCGCCATCCTCCAGCAGCGCTTCCGGCGGCTCCGTGACGGGATGATTGAGCACAAGCTCGGCGCCCAGCGCCTTGATACGCTCGACGTCGGCCTGCACGATCTCGTGGGGCAAGCGGAAGCTCGGCGCGAGGGCCGGCATGCCACCCGCCCGATCCTTGGCCTCGTAGAGCACGGGCTTGATCCCGTTGAGCGCCAGGAAGTATGCCGCCGCCAGCCCGGCCGGGCCGCTGCCGATGATGGCGACTTGCGGATCAGCAGATTGCGGATTAG
>CAZANJ010000053.1:0-5926 GCA_964486415.1 uncultured Anaerolineales bacterium | reverse complement strand
CCGGCCGGGCCGCTGCCGATGATGGCGACTTGCGGATCAGCAGATTGCGGATTAGAGATTGCGACTTTCCCTCGCTCCTCGGCGAAGCGTTTCAGGGCCCGGATGGCGACCGGTTCATCATAATTGTTGCGCGTGCAGCGAGTCTGACAAAGGTGCGTGCAGACGTAGCCCGTCATGCCGGGGAGCGGATTGCGGGCCAGGATCACCTCCAGCGCACGGTCATATTCCCCCTGGGAGATCAACCAGGCATATTCCGGCACGTCCTGCAGAACGGCGCACTGCTCCACGCAAGGCGCCGCGATACAGTCGAATAACTCAAGCCCCGATGAGACCTTCGGCAGCTCGTAGGGATGGTAGGACTTCTTGTATCTCACGTCCTCCAGCGCCTGCTCCGCCGCCCGCTCCAGATTGGCCGCTCGATCCGCCGCCAGTTCCTCCAGGCTATCCGCGCCACGCGCCTCCATCTCGCGCTCCAGGTTCTCCAGGTACTGCAAGAAGCGGGAATAACCGCCGGGCTTGAGGATGTCGGAGACGGCGGTGACGGGCAGCGCGCCGCAGGAGAGGATGGTCGCCACGTTGAGCGCGTCGGCGCCGGCCGAATAGGAGACGTTCAGATCGCCGTTGAATGTTTCGGAGAGCGTGCGGAAGAGGTTCATCGTGATCGGATAGAGCGCACGCCCCGACATGTACATCTCGTCGCCCGGCAGCGCGTCGCGATGATTCGCCATCGCCAGCGTGTTGCTGAGCTTGACGCCGAAGGTCAAATCCCGCTCCGCCGCGACCGTTTGGAGGTTCTCGATCAGCTCCAGCGCACGGTCATATTGCAAATCGTGGTCGAAGACCGCGTCGGGGATGTCGATCGCGGTGAACCCCAGGCGCTCGTGCAGGATCTCCATCACCCGCGCCTTGCCCAGCAGCGTGGGATTGAGTTTGACGAAGGTGTGCAGCCCGCGCTCCTCCATCAGATACTGGGCGATCTGCTCGATCTCATCCGGCGGGCAGCCGTGCATTGTCGAGAGGGTGACGCTGTTGACGATCCTGGTCGGAATCTCAAGATCGGCGGGAAGGCCCTTCTCCTTCAGCACTGTCCGGAAGCGGTCGATCTCCTCGGAGGCGTCATCCAGCTGATTCATAAAGCGTATCATCCGCGGCTGCTGAATGCCCTCCAGGTCATAGCCGACGCTCATGTTGAAGACCGTGCCGAAGGGCGTCTCCTCAAAGCCACTTTGCCCTGAGCTTGTCGAAGGGAGCACGCGCCGCAGTGCGTGGATCAGCACCCAGGCTTTGATATATTCGAGGGCCGACTGCTCCAGCTTGAGCTCCTGCGACCACTCGACGTTGTAGCCCTCATCGGCCATATCGATACAAGGGCGCGGAATCTCCAGTTCGTCCATAATCTGCACCGTCTTCAACTCGATGAAGCGCCCGCCGGAGAGCCAGGCGGCGATGATATTCTGCGCCAGTTGAGTGTGCGGCCCAGCCCCCGGCCCGATGGGCGTGGCGAGATTTTCTCCGAAGATGGTCGTAGCATAAGGAGCATTTTCCTGGGGCGCGTAAAAAAGCGAGCGGTGAATACCGAATATAGAATCACGCTCCTCAAGCTCGCTCAAAATCCAGTTAAGAAGCACATCGAAGCTCTGAATCCTCATAAAATCAGACATCTTCCCCCTCCTCCATCCTCTATTCTCCATTCTCCATTCTTTATTCTCCACCCGTCTCGTATATCGCCTGGCGTGGGCAAACCTGCAAGCAGACGTTGCAGCCGGTGCATAACAACGGGTCGATCATCGCCTTGGGGCGCTTCGTCCGCTCGTCGATCTCCTCCGATTTCAAGATGGCCGGGCAGCCGACTCGGAAGCAGAATCCGCAGCCGTTGCAGGTATCGTGATCGACCGCCACGGTGGGCCGACGCTCGAACTGGGGCGTGAAGACGCAAGCGCCGTTGACGAGCACCACGCTGGGACGCTCCTCGACGGCAATCGCTTCCTTGATCGCCTGGCCGACCTCCTCGACGTCCAGCGCGTCCACCACCCACAGATCCTCGACGCCCATCGCCCGCACCACGGCCTCGATGTCGATGGCCTGAGTCTCCTGTCCTTGCAGCGTGACGCCGGTGGCCGGGTTATCCTGACCGCCCGTCATCGCCGTCGTGCCGTTATCCAGAATCAGCGTGCAGGCGTTGCCCTGGTTGTAGATCATGCTGGCTAACTCCGGCAAGCCGGTGTGGAAGAAGGTCGAATCGCCGATGGTGGCGACCACCTTGTCGGGGCTGCCAGCCTGCTTGGCGCCGTGGGCCATACCGATACTGGCCCCCATCGAGATCACCATATCGGTCTCCTCGAAGGGCGGCAGCACGCCGATGGCGTAACAGCCGATGTCGCCCGACACCACCAGCTTCAGCTTGTGCAGGTGGAAATAGACGGAACGGTGGGGACAGCCGGGGCACATCGCTGGCGGACGCGCAGGGATTTCGAGCGCGACGGGCTGAATCTCCGGAGGCGCCGGGGTGGAGATGGGGAGATCGGCCTCGATAGCCCCTTCGCGGACTTTGCTCAGGGTCAGCTCGCCGGTGAGGGGAAAGAAATCCTTGCCCACGCACTCCAGGCCCATCGCCCGCACCTGGGTTTCGATGAAGGGGTCCAGCTCCTCGACGATGACCAGCCGCTCGACCTCGGCGGCGAAGTCGCGGATCATCTGCTGGGGCAGCGGATGGACCAGGCCCAGCTTGAGGAAAGAGAAACCGGCGAAGACCTCGCGGGCATACTGATAGGCTATGCCGTCGCTGATGACGCCGACGCGCTTGTCGCCCCACTCGACACGGTTTAGGGGGCAGACCTCGGCGTACTCGGTCAGCGCCTCCATGCGCCGCTCGACTTCCGGGTGGCGCAGCCGGGCGTTGGCCGGGATCATCACGTATTTGCGCGGGTGGCGCTCGAAGGATGGCAGGGGTTCCCATTCGCGCGGCCTCTCCGGCATGCGCACCTCGACCGCCGATTTGGAGTGTGAAATGCGCGTGGTGGAGCGCAGCATAACGGGCGTATCGAAGCGCTCGCTCAACTCGAAGGCGAAAGCGGTGAAGTCCTTCGCCTCCTGGCTGTCCGAGGGTTCCAGGCAAGGGAACTTGCCGAACAATGCGTAGTAGCGGTTGTCCTGCTCGTTCTGCGAGCTGAACGCGCCCGGATCGTCGGCGCTGACCAGCACCAGGCCCGCGCCCACGCCGGTGTAGGAAAGGGTCATCAGGCTATCGGAGGCGACGTTGACGCCGACGTGCTTCATCGCCGCCAGCGCTCGTCCTCCAGCGAAGGAGGCGCCGATGGCCCCGTCCAGCGCGACTTTCTCGTTGGAGGCCCATTCGGCTTTCACTCCGGCGTACTGGGCCAGCGCGGGTAGAATTTCCGTGCTGGGCGTGCCGGGATAAGCGGCGGCGTAGCGCACACCGCCCTCCCAGGCTCCCAGCGCGATCGCTTCATTGCCCGAAAGTAGACGTTTTTTAGCAGCAGGTTTATCCAACTTCTCCATTTGGTTGCTCCTCTGAAGGGGCAACCACGGGCGACGCGTCGCCCAGGGGATTGCCCCTACAATTCAAAAATCGGGGAAAATGCAGGGCGGTTTTGCTAACCGCCTACTATGTCCTGAGTAGTATACCACACCAGTCGCAAGTTTTACAAATTTCCCCGCCCGCGAACTTGACCGGCGGGCTATTCTATGGGAAACTTGGCACTGGAACAAAAGTAATCCCTTTCTGCTCACGCCGGACGTGCCGTCCGCCAGGAGCGAGGGGATAAACGACATCCCTATTCCTGAGCTCATTCTGGCGCTTGAGAATATTATGAAAAAGTGAGGAAAAGAATGGTCCAAAAAAGATGGCTGCTTGCGTTGCGCTGGCTGCTCGCGCTGGCGCTGCCCCTGCTACTGATCGCCGCCGATATGCGCATTGTGACCGGGCATTGGTTCGTGCGCTGGGAGTACAACAAGGCCGGCTTCCCGCCCGACCCATTCGGCTTCTCCACCGAGGAGCGGATCCGCCTGGCCGAGGTCTGCGTCGATTATCTGGCGACCAACGCCGACATCGCGCTGCTGGCCGATCTGCAACTCCCCGATGGCACGCCGGCCTTCAACGCGCGTGAACTGCGCCACATGGCCGATGTGCAAGCGGTCTATCAGGCCATCACAATCGCGGGCCTCATCGCCGCCTCACTCTGGCTCATCGGCGGGGCGACGCTGCTGATCATCCCCCAGGCACGCCGATACATTTCCGCCGCGCTCTGGAGCGGGAGTCTGCTCACGCTGGGACTGCTGCTCGTCGTCGGCGTCTTCATGGCGCTGAGCTGGGGCGAGTTTTTCACTACCTTCCACCACATCTTCTTCGCGGGCGACACCTGGATTTTCCCCACTTCCGATACGCTGATCCGCCTTTTCCCCATCCGCTTCTGGATGGACATAGCGGCGACCATCGTCGGACTGCTGGTTGTGGAAGCCATCATTTTTCCCCTCACCCTAACCCTCTCCCCCCTGGGGAGAGGGGATTGATGCCGCTCGCTACCGCCAGAAGGCCTCGCGGTAGGCCTGAAAGCGACCCTCCAGAATCGCCTCGCGCAGCTCCCGCGCGATGGTCAACATCAGATGCAAGTTGTGGATGGTCATCAGTTGATGGCCCAATATCTCATTCGATTTGTTCATGTGGCGCAGGTAGGCGCGGCTGAAGTGGGTGCAAGCGTAACACTTGCAGCCCGGCTCCAGTGGGCGCGGATCGTCGGCGAAGCGAGCGTTGCGGATGTTGAGCCGCCCGGCGCGGGTGAGTGCGCCGCCGTTGCGTGCCATCCGCGTGGGTAGCACACAGTCGAACATGTCGACGCCCCGCGCCACTCCCTCCACCAGATCGACCGGCGTGCCGACTCCCATCAGATACCGCACCCGGTCGCGGGGCAGCAGATCGTCCATCAGCTCCAGGATGGTGTGCATTTGGCCCTTTTTCTCCCCCACGCTCAGGCCGCCGATGGCGTAGTGATCGAATCCCACGCCGGTGAGGAAGCGGGCGGAGCGCTCGCGCAGATCCAGAAAAGTGCCGCCCTGGACGATGCCGAAGAGCGCTTGATCTGAGCGTGACTTGACGGCCTTGCAGCGCTCGGCCCAGGCGTGCGTGCGCTCCAGCGCCTCCAGATTATACTCGTAGTCGAGCGGGTCGGCGCATTCGTCGAGACAGGTGATAAAATCGGCGCCCAGATTCTCCTGGATGGCGATGACGCTCTCCGGCGTGAAGCGCTGCTTCGAGCCGTCGATGTGGGAGCGGAAGGTCACGCCGTCCTCGTCGATCTTGCGGCGCTGGGCCAGGCTGAAAACCTGATAGCCGCCGGAATCGGTGAGGATGGGACCATCCCAGCCCATAAAGTGGTGCAAGCCGCCCATCTGCGCGATCAGCTCATCGCCGGGGCGCAGATGGAGATGGTAGGAATTAGCCAGGATCTGCGTCGCGCCCAGGTCGTGCAAGTCGCGGGGCGAGACCGCCTTTACCGTGGCGTGGGTGCCGACCGGGCAGAAGACCGGGGTGGGCACATCGCCGTGCGGGGTATTGATCAGCCCGGCGCGGGCACGTCCGTCAGTGGATTGAAGCTCAAAGTGAAAGGGCATAAAATCTCCTCTGTGCTATAGCACCGCCGTAAACAGACGGTGCTGGAGGTTCCACGGCAAAGAATTCCAGCACCGGATATTCAAGCCGGTGCGTGTGAGTAAAGCCAAATCCGTTTCCTGCAAAAGCTAGGTTAATCAGCAAAGGGGTAATTCGCGCTTGTCACCCTCACCCTAGCCCTCTCCCTCTGAGGGAGAGGGGAATCGTTTCCCTCTCCCCCTTGGGGGAGAGGGCTAGGGTGAGGAGGAAAAACCCGATACCCCAAAAATTTATGGGAGAGACCACTAGCGTGCATCTGGG
>CAZANJ010000052.1:0-11650 GCA_964486415.1 uncultured Anaerolineales bacterium | reverse complement strand
GATTCTTGAGATCTCTGATGGTGCCCAATTTCACCTATATTCCCACATGAGCCACGAACGTTTTATTCATTCCATCCTCCTGGATATTCAGCCATCCCTTTCCCTCAGCATCCAAGCCGCCAACCACCGCTCCCGCTCGCGCCAGTCAGGGAGGTGGATGCCCATCAGCAGTTGCCAGCTCTGATTGTGATTCGGCACTTTCCGGTGCAGCAGTTCGTGGCACAACACGTAATCCACCAGATCGCGGGGCAGGCGCAGAAGGTCCCGGTGCAACGTCAGCGTCCCCTGCGACGAGCACGAGGCCCACTTGGTGCGCATCTCCCTAACCTGCACGCGCCTCACCTCGACGTCCAGGCGTTCGGCCCACGCCGCGATCAGGTCGTCCAGTTCGGCGGGCGTCATCGGCTCGGAGAGCGGATCCGGCGCGGGCAGGCACGCGATGCCGCGCTCAATGAAACGCTGCACGGTTTCACTCCCCGGATCGAGTTCGCGCGGGATGAGGGCCACCAGCCCCTCGGGCGTGGCGCGCAGGGCCATACTCTGACGGGCCTGTTGACGGATGGCGACGTCACGGACGTTCGGGGTCACGTTTGCACCACCTTGCTCATCTGCAGCAGCGCATCAACCGTCGATTTGAGCACGTCGGCCTTGCTGTCCGCGGCGACTTTGGGAGCCAGCAGGGCATAGAGCTTGAGGCGCACCAGCCTTTCCTGCCCGGAATCGTAAGGCCAGGCCGGGAAGCGGGCCATTGCCTCCCGTGCCGCGCGGGCAGTCTCCTCCGGCGCCTCGAAGCCCTGGCACTTGAGCACCCAGTAGAGCGCGAACTCGTTGGGATCGACGTCACGGGCATCCTGCTCCTCCTCGGCAGCCGCGGTCTTCTCGGTGATGTCGGTCAGTTGCTCCAGCGCGGTCTGGGCGCTGATCTGCTGGTCGCGCAGGCTCTGGATCACGCGCTCGACCTCCTCGCCGATGGAGATCAGGTAGGGACGCTCCTGCTGATGCTCCTCCACGTGGAGCACCAGGGAGCGGTAGAGATTGGTGACCTTGACCCGCTCGCTGACGTCGTCGGCCTCGACCTCGGCGGCGATGTCGCGGTGGACGAGGTAGACAGGCAGCTCGGTTAGGTTGGAGACACTGACGCGATCGCGGATCAGGGTATCGGTCTTCTGCAGAATCTCATACTCGACGCGACGCCGCTCGGCCTCCGGGTTGAAGGTGTTATAGACCACCTGGTAGACATCCACGATGAAGGCGTAATCATCCAGGTAATCGCGCAGGAAGGGATCGGGGGCCAGGGTCTCGTAGGCGGTCTGGAGCTCCTTATAGGTGCGGACGAAAGCCCGGCGCCGATCCTCGTCGAAGAAGTGGTCGATGATGCGCTCGGTGCGGCCCGGCCTGTCGGATAGATCGATGGACGCGAGCTGAGCCTGGATCTCGGTCAGCAGTTCGGCGAAGCGGGCCCGGAGTTCCTCGATGTCGAGCAAGCCCTTGGTGATGGTCTCGTCCTCGAAGGCCAGAGCGCGCTGGAGGTTCTCGAAGACGCCGATGTAATCGACGATCAGGCCGCTCTCCTTGCCGGGGTAGGGGCGGTTGACGCGGGCGATGGCCTGCAGCAGGGTGTGGTCCTTCATCGGCTTGTCCAGGTACATCGCGTAGAGCACGGGCGCGTCGAAGCCAGTGAGCAGCTTCTGGGTGACGATCAGGATCTGGGGGTTCTTGTCCGGATCGCGGAAGGCGCGGCGGATGCGCTTCTCCTCGGCGTCGTCGATGTGATGCTGGCGCAGCAGATCGCGGTCCTTGTGGTTGGCGGTATAGACGACCTGGATCATCTCCTCCGGCAGGTAGCGCGCCAGCGCCTGGTGGTAGAGCGCACAGCCCTCGCGGTCGATGGCCACCACGAAAGCCTTGAAACCCAGCGGGACGACGTTCTCCTGGTAGTGCTGGGCGACGTGCTGCGCGATGCGGTCGACTCGCTCGGGGGCTTTGAGGACCGCCTTGAGCTTCTCGGCCTTGTCCAGCAGCCGGTTGAGCGCCTCGATGCTGGCGATGCCGGCCTCGTCGACGGCCTGGAAGAAGTCCCGCTCCAGCATATCGCGGTCCAGGCGCAGTTCCAGCGGCGTCAGGGTGTAGTAGAGGGGCACGGTGGTGCCATCCTCCACCGACTCGTCGATGCCGTACTTATCCAGGTAGCCGTCAGGGTCGGGCTGGCCGAAGGTCTCGAAGGTCCCCTGGCCCACCTTGCCCTTGTCGACCGGCGTGCCGGTGAAGCCAAAGTAGATGGCCTGGGGCAGCGCGGCGCGCATATAGGTCGCCAGGTCGCCCTCCTGGCTGCGGTGGGCCTCGTCGATGAGGGCGATCACGTTCTCCCGGAGGTTGAGGTTCTTGTCCAACCGGTGGAACTTGTGGATCAGGGTCACGATCAAGCCCCGGTAGTCGGTGCGCAGCAGCTCGGCCAGGTGATCCTTGCTCTCGGCGCGGGTGACGGTGGGGAAGCCGAAGGCCTCCAGGTTCTGGATCATCTGGGATTCCAGCTCTAACCGGTCGACGATGACCAAAAGGGTGGGGTTCTCCAGTTGGGGCAGGCGGCGCAGGCGGGACGCGGCCACGATCATCGTCAGGCTCTTGCCGGAGCCCTGCGTATGCCAGACCAGGCCGGAGTCGGCCTCGCCGGTGGCGACGCGGCGCACGATCTTGTCCGTGGCGCGCATCTGGTGGGGGCGGAGGATGAACTTGTGGGTCTGGTCGTCGGCGCGGTAGAAGATGACGTAATCGCGCAGGATCTGGAGCACACGCTCGCAAGCCAGCAGGCTCTTGCTCAGCCGCTCCAGGCCGTAGTCCTTGCCGCCGGCCTTCCAGCGGTAGAAGGCCTTCAGGTCGTCGTTCCAGGTGGCGCCGTAATGGAGGCGGCGGTCGCAGGCGGCGAAGAGCTGGGTGAACTTGAGCAGCTCGGGGATGCGCTCGGTGTAGGTCTGCTGGACCTGCTGGAAGGCCTCTATCTCCGGTGCCTCCTTCTTGGGGCTCTTGTTCTCAATCAGGACGAATGGGAAGCCATTGACGAAGAGCATCATATCGGCGCGGTGCTTGGAAGCGTTAGCGGCGTTGTCGCGGTCGGTGAAGGCGAACTCCTGGGTGAAGTGGAAGCGGTTGGCGGCCAGGTCATCGTAGGCGATGAGGGTCAGGTTGCGCTCACGCTTGGCAGCGGGGTCGTAGACGGTCCAATGGCCGCGCAGGGCGCGCAGGAAGTCCTCGTTGCCGCGCATATCGGCGCGAACGGTGCGCAGCCGGTGGAGCACGTCGTCGACGTTGGACGGAGTGACCAGGCGAGGATTCAGAGCCAGCAGCCGCTCGCGGGCCACGGCGGGCAGGAAGGGCTCGCGCGGGTCGTCATTGCGAGCGCGCAGGATGTCGACCGGGGGCAGGTACTCCCACCCCAGCCCACGCAGGTAGTGGATCAGGGCGTCCTGGACGTCGCGCTTTTCGGTCAATCTAAGCAAGTCACATACCGCCGTTATTCTGGAAGAAAACTCGTTTTACCCAGTCTATAAATGCTATCGCGTGCGGTGCATTGCAGTCAAGATATCTGGCTGTTATAGCAATGCCAAGAGGTTGTCCTGGTTCTTCTTGCCATGCGAGCCAAGTGTGGATTTCAGCTTTTGGAAGAGCGAGCTCAGAGAAGCGACGTTGTTGCTTTGGTATGCTTGCCACACAGTCCTTAGCCCTTGGCCAAAGGTTATCATTGCTGGGTATGAGAAACCTGATGAAGCTTTCCAAAATCCCCGGAACCTGATTGTCCGGCATAATCCAGATACCTACTCGCAGTATTCGACCGATCTGGTTAAGTTCTGTAACAACACCTTGGGGTGAGGGGCTGTCGGGTAAGTCATTGCCCCCGAAATCCTCAATTATACCTTTCAATGAATTCCAACGAGCATCAAGATCAGTGTCTGCATCAATCACGATCCCTAACAATTCCAGATCACCATCATCGAGAATGACCCTCAATCTATCTAGCAACTTATCAGCATTTCCGGCTTGTTGAACAATTATGTCATTTTCCGTAATCTTTCCTCGATCTGGAATTACACACGAGATATTGTGTTGTCCCAGGAGTTCACGTATAACATACTGATCATTACGCCCTTCAACAAGAATCATGCGCGAATATGCTTTGCGGAGCATCATCGCACCTCGATATCTTGCCGAGTGGCAATACTCAATCGTTCTCTATCAAAGACTATAGGAACAATATCTGCTTTCCTTTCTTCAAGTCGAACCAAAGCAACGTCAGCAGCTGGTTCCTCGTCGGCTGCATGTTGAAAGCCCTCTATGCAATCCCAACTGTGTGTGGTAGCGAAGATTTGTATATTCAAGCGTTTCGCGGTTCGGAAAAGCGTCTTCCATAATTCCGTATGCACTGAATAGTGTAACCCACTTTCAATCTCATCAACAAGCAAAATACCTTTTTGGGCATTTACTGCCGCTAGCACAATCCCAAAGATCCGGTTCATTCCCTCCCCCAGGGTTCTGAGGGGGACGGGTTCCTCAATTCCTTTGATGCGCACTACTGGAATTCGATTAGACCGCCTTTCACTATACCCCAACAAGTTTATTCGTTCGACATCCGGTGCTATGATACGCAGTGCCTCGACGACACGGTCTTCTCCGGTACGTAAAGCGATTTTGTCCCATAGATTTGTGGCCTCAACGCGACCTAAGCCCTCCGCAGGAACGAAAATACAAGGGATTTCGTCAATAGAAAGATGCCAACGAGCAAATCTTATCTTTCTTTCAGCAAACAAGCGATCTAGCGGGATTGTCAAGATAGTTTCATTACCAAACATTATGCTTATTCCGGGGAAGTAGTCATCAGCGTTCTTGTCATCCATAAATGAGGTTTGTATTCCATTGGCAAGTCTTATACGGATACTATCTGAATCTCGATCTTCTTCATACCAACCAACTATGATTCTGAGACGACTACGGGGATCGTGCTTTGATCCTATGCAAATCTCTTCAATGTTCGGTGGTCGTTTAATCTTCCAACCGTGAAATATGTAACTAATGGCCTTCAATTGTTCTTCGCTATCCATTTGATCCTGTGGATATGGAGTATGTTCCTCTCTTGAATATAACATATTAAGGATCACAGAGGGGTTTCCTCTCTGTGTATACAATCTAAGAGCTTCCAAAAGACAAGTCTTGCCGACGTTGTTCTTTCCTACGATAAGGTTGACTCGGCCAACTTTATCAATTTCCAAATTCTGGAAAGCGCGAAAACCTGATATAGACAGAGAATCCAATTTTAGCTCTGACATGTTGCTCCTTTTAGAATGAATAACTAGTTATTCTATTTTAGTCGAACCCGGGCGGTTATCAACCCTTCTAGAGCCGAGCGGAAGACCTCCTCCAAGGCGGCCTTGCGCTGCTCTTCGGCGGCGATTTTGGCGTCGGCAGCTCTCAATAGTCGGATGATTTGCTGTTGTTCGGGTCGAGAGGGAAAACAAATATCTAGTCCCTTCAAGTTACCTTGATTGATATTGGTAATAGCTACTTTGTCGGACCTTGATACAAGGGATTTACGAGTAGAGGGTAAACGCAAGTAATTGACTAGAAACTCAGGATCAATGACATCAGCAGTAAGACGTGCCCTAATTAGAAATCCACAAAATGTGACTTCCTCTCGGTATCCGGAAAAGAGTGCAGGCCACGCTACTCCTTCCTGCTTAAGCGATGAACGTACGATTAGAACATCGCCAGGGTGAAGGATGTAGTGATCTCGCAGATCCTCAATATCAACTCGATACAGATTATCCATCTGAACTGTGATACTGCCTGCATACATGTTCAGTACATCAACTGTCAGAATGCCTTGTCCTTTTTGTTCTCTCTTGAAATTGATTCCGTTCTTGAAATCAGCTATTTCCCCAAAAGGTACTATGTTCCAATGCTGTGGGATTTGACCGCTTCCTGTTTCTTTGGTGGGAGCGGGCTCAGCGCCGGGGCCGTAGGTGAAGACCCGCTCCATCAGGCTGCGCTTCAGCTCCCGCGCGGTGGCGATCACGTCCTCCTGCGCGGCGATGGCCTCCTGGATCGCACGCAGCGCACCGGCGATCCGTCGCTGCTCAGGCAGGGGAGGGAGGGGAATTGGCTCGCTCAGCACATCTCTGTTGCTGACCGCTGGATAACTGGAGCCACTCTGATGGGCTACAACTCGGTTTACAAAATTGTTGGTCAAAGTGTAGAAGTATAGGTAGTCTGGATCAAGCTGCTCCGATTCTGTGCGCAGCACACAGAATCCAGTCGTTCCGATTTCGTCATCAAGATTCGATGGAACTTGGGCTATGTTTCGCAAGTAAGGCCGAACTGTCGAGAAAAGTGTATCGCCAGCTCTTATGATCTTACGCGCTCGACTGGGAGCTTCAGCACCTTTCAGCACTCGCCAATTCTCTATTCGATAACTCTCGTTTGAGATGCTAGAAATCTCAATGTATCTGAATGCTTTGTCTGCCTCCCCTCTTGGATCGCGATTGCTCGTCCTCGTCGCAACGAGATCCCTCAAAGGCTTGACCTCCCACTCCGCCGGGAGTAGCCCAATCTCCGTTTCCTTGAAGCCATTCTCTACTCTCACAGGATACCCTCCTGCCTCCATATTTGCCCTTGTGTCCGATAAATGTCCGATATATGTCTTATATGTCCGATAAACGTCCGTTAAGCCATCACGTAATGGCTTCCCTTCTTCTCGCCGACTTGTTCAAGAACTCCTTTGTCCACCAGGTCTCGTAGATCTCGGTAAAGGGTCTTGTCAGAAACGTCGGGCACGAGGCTCTTGAAGGCAGACAAGGCGATCTCTCCTCGTTCTCTCACGTACAGCACCGCCCTCACCTGCCGCTCGTTCAGCCCCATCTCGCGCAGGCGATCCTCGGTGTAGTAGGTCTGGTAAAAAATGAGCTCGAAGCGGTCCTTCTCAGAGCGAAACTCGGGCTCTGGCAGGCCCTGCTGGCGGCAGAGTTCCAGGATGCGGGTGGTGCCGCTTCCCCAGCGCTCGATCCAACCGGCAAAGTAGAAGACCTGAGCCAGAAGGGGGTTGCGCAGACTGGAGTCGTGGGGGCTTTTCTTCAGGTCCTCCACGGTGATCCCGGGCGGCAGTTCCCCCGGACTCCAGACGTAGACCCGGTCATCGTAGACCCGAATGGTGACCTCCCGGTGAGGGTCGAAATAATCACGATGGATCAAGGCGTTGATGGTCGCTTCACGCAGCGCCTCCAGCGGATAGTCCCAGATCTCGCGACGCTGTAAGGCTTCCAGTGGGCCTGGGGCCTGGCCCATCTCGCCGGGGATTTCGTATTGCACCTGGAGGTACTGTCGGAAGAGCTGCATCACCTGCTCCAGTTGCCGGAAGAGATTGCCGCGGATGAGTTTGTCGTCCACAATCGTGGTAGCCGTCTTGAAGCGTCCCATGTGAACCTGCGTCATGAGGAAATGACGCTGCGGCTCTTTGCCGAAGAGGAGAATCGCCCCGCGCGTCAGTTTCCCTTCCACCAACAGATCCAGTTTATGCAGCAGGCTTTCGATAGGTTCGTCCTCCGCGACGTAGGGCAGTCGCGGCCTGGATAGGCGGATAAACTGCCGCACTGTGTCGGCGTCTATTTCGTCCAGCGAGTAGTCGCCCGTCACGCTATCCCAGGTGACGCCCCACTTTTCGATAAATAGCCGCCCCAGCGCTTCCGGCGCGATTTCCCGTGTGGTGTTACCTACACGCTTGTAGTACCTACCTCTGTAAGATACCGGGGTGCGGGATGAGGCTATCTCTATCACCAGAATCTGCTCGTCATCAACGGTACGTGTTTCCAGGGAGGGTTGGACGCGCAGGGAATCGGCCAACCGGTTGGAGAAGGTACGCAATACGCTCTCACTCAGATCGAGGCCGACGACGCAGCCCTCGTCGTCCACGCCTACGAGCAGTGTGCCGCCGCGCGTGTTTGCAAAGGCCGCGGCGGTCTCCAGAACGGACTCGGTCCACTGGGCCTTGAATTCTATCGTCTCGCCCTCGCCGGACTGTACCAATTTGTCGATGTCAGATGGTATCATCTCACCTCCTCAGCCTCGGCCTGGTCATCGACCGCACCCAGTATGCGCCAGGTTCAGGCCGCTCTCAGCCTCTTGCAACGAAGAGGCATTCCCCCTCTCCGCAACTCTGCTCCTCTGCGTGGGACTCCGTCGGGAGCATGCCAATCCCAGTCTCCTTGAACGCAGAGGCGCCAAAACTTGCCATTTAGACTTTGTCATTCAGTTCTCCCTTTTCCACAGGATCAAGTGTCAGGCATATCTCCGCGACTTTACCTGTCTGCTCTCGTACTTCTAGTGGCGTAGTCCTGACGGCAAACCCGTGATTCTCATACAAGGATGGTAAGTGTGGATTTCTGTGATAATCCCTCTCGACAATAAAACCTTCGATCCTTTGTAGCCCGTTGCTCCGGGAAAATCCTACGACAGCCTCAATTAGGGCGCTACCTAGTCCACGTCCTCGATAAGATTCTCTCTGTGATTTGCGCCACAGCCAACGCGGGAAGTACTTATATACGCCATCTCGGTGGATCTGAGGCATTTCGAGTAACTGTATATCAGCTAGAATCAGCGTCGAGGCCTCCTTCATTACATAGTTCGCCCACCCAATCAACAGATACGCACCGACAAGTGGACGATAGAGTAAGATTCGATTTACCTCATCATCTTCGTATATGTGAAAGCGCTTCCCTCGTTTGTCTGTGACAGTAGTTAGTTGATGAGTGGTCATATCACTTCTGCCACGATCCAACTGAAAAGTGATCGCTTCTCACGCTCCGTGCCACCTCTCGAAGCCCAACTGTGCCAGTACTCCCTCCAACGCGGCGTCGGCCTCGGCGCGGGCCTCCTCGGCCTGCCTCAGCAGCACCAGTGCCTCCTCCAATGGCAGCACCGGCTCCGCGTCGTCGATCACCACGTACCGGCTGGGGCTGAGGTTGTAGTCGTTGCGCGCCACCTCCTCCTCGCTCACGACGGCGCTCACCTCCTCCACCTCCTGCCATTCCAGATAGATCTCGGCGATCTCGGCGATGTGCTCGTCGGTGAGGTAATTCTTGGGACGACCCTTCTCGAAGTGCTGGGAGGCATTGATCAGCAGGATCTCGTCCGGGTGTGCCCCTTCGGCTTCGCTCAGGACAGGCTTGGCCTTGTTGATCACTAGGATGATGCCTGGCGCGCTGGTGTTGTAGAAGAGGTTCTCCGGCAGCAGGATCACTGCCTCCATCAGCCCTTGCTCGACGAACTTGGCACGGACGTCGCGCTCGCGGTTCGAGCCCCGGTTGCCACTGCCCCGACTCACCGCGCCGGTATCCAGCACCAGAGCCAGCTTGCCGCCCGCCGCGAGGCTGGCCTCCATATGCTGAATCCAGCCCCAGTCGGCGGAGCTGGCGGGCGGCGTGCCCCAGGTGAAGCGGTCGTAGGGGTCCTTCTCGTAGACCTCGGTGGGAAAGTCCTGGTTCCACATCGGGTTAGCCGTCACCTTGGCGAAGTTGCGCAACTGGCCGTCCTCGGTAAATTGCGGCGCGCGGATGGTGTCGCCGATCACGATCTCGGCGTCCATATCGTGGATGAAGGCGTTCATGCGGCCCATCGCGTAGGTGAAGTTCTCTCGCTCCTGCCCGAAGAGCTGGAGCGGTCGGCCCAACTGCGCGGCGGTCAGGTCATGGGGATCGTCCACGCCCAGGCGTTCGGCGATCTTCTCCCGCAGGCGGAGCTGGGCCTTGATCAGCAGTCCGCCCGACCCACAAGCGGGGTCGTAGAGGGTCTCGCCCTCTTGCGGATCGAGGATGTAGGACATCAGCGTGGCGACGCTCATCGGGGTGTAGAACTCTCCCGCGCTCTGGTCGGAGCCCTCGGCGAACTTGCGGATCAGGTACTCGTAGGCCCGGCCCAGGATGTCCGGCTCTACGTCGCGCAGTCCCAACCGGTAGCGGTTGAGGATCTCGATCAACTCGGCGAGCTGCCCATCTGGCAGGATGCGCTGGCCTGCGGTGGTGGCGTTGTAGTCGGAGATATCGATCACGTCCTTGAGCTCGGGGTTCTCCTTGGCGATCTCGTGCACAGCCATCGTGAGCCGGTCGCCCAGGTCGGTCGGATCGCGGCGCACCGCGTCCCAGGTGTAGGCCTCGGGGATGTAGACGCGGGTCAGGCTGCGGTCCTGCGCCGCCAGCTCGCGGGCCAGGTCGGCGTCGCCGATCTCGCGCGTGATGCGCTCGATCTCGTCGGCGTAGACGTCGGAGAGTCGCTTGTAGAAAAGCAGCGGCAGGATGTACTCCTTGTACTTGGGCGTGTCGATGGCGCCGCGGATGGAGCAGGCGGCGTCCCAGAGCCAGGATTCGAGCGTGGGGAGGTCGAGGGTTTGTGGGTTCATTTCAAGTTCTCCAGTGTAGCGTTTCAAACCAGATGCACGCAGATGCAGGGAGATAATCCTTCTCCGTCAACGGTGAAGCGCTGCTCACCGATCTGAACTACGTAGTCGCCCGCGGCCCGCTTGGTGACATGCACGGTGTTGTCGTTGCCGACGACATTGCTGTTGCCATCGATAGAGACGAGGCGTTTGAGCAAGTCTTTTTCTTCAGATTTCAACATGTCTTACTTCTCGTTTTCAACAAAAAACCGCCATACCATTCATAACAGCGGGCAGCCTGTCCAACGGCTACATTGATGTTCCTGTTAGGAGTGCTTGGCCCGCCTAGACCACAGCCACGGAGCTCTTTTATTTTATCATAGCCCCACTTCCGACACAAACGTAAATTCGGGCTGAGGCTTTGTGCATCGTTATCGAAGGAGATTCGGAAAGCCATCTGCGATGATGTCTAGCGACGGAAGCTATTTCATCTTGAAAGCTTGCTTTCACATCAAATTTTCGAGACACACAGCGAAAAGGCAATGCTCGCCACCATCTGCTCGACCGCGCACCCACGAGTAGTCAGCTATTTTCTTCTCTCCCAGCATTCCAAAGTGCAGGCCAACCACTGTTGCCCGTTGAACACAGAGTCGCTTGCTTCACGCTGCCATCGCATAGAGATTCTCCTCCGCGCCGCGGTAGTTGTCGTACACGTGCTGGTAAAGCTCTGTACTCTTCTGTTCACACATCTCTTCGTTGTAGACCTCAGGCAATCGCCAGACCATATCCGCGATCAGCAAGCGCACCGCCGCGCGGGATTGCTGCCGCTTGCGCCAATCCAAAACCAGGCACTCCTCCTTCAGCTTGTCCAGCAGCTCACGCGCGATCTGTTTGACCGCTTCCTTCTCCTCCGCGTTGAGGTCCGGGCCGGGCCGCGTGAGGTAATCGAAGACGGTCAGCTCCTCCTCGCTCAGATTCTCCGCCACGGAGCGCTGGGCCTCCTCGTCCAGACGCTGCGCGAGTTCTATCAGTTCCTCGAAGAATTCCTCTACGTTGCGAGAGCCGGCGTTGTAGGCCTCGATCATCCGCCGGTAATCCTCCAGCAGGTGTCAAGCGACAATTAGAAATGGACATCGACGACAATTAAAAATGCCCATGCCAAAACTCACCCTGGCGTGTCCTGAACTGCATCAGGTGCGCCTGTGGTGAGCGAAGTTGAACCACCACCACCAACACCACCAT
>CAZANJ010000051.1:0-11831 GCA_964486415.1 uncultured Anaerolineales bacterium | reverse complement strand
GGCGATCCCTGGCGAGCGTAAACTGGCGGATGATTTACGCCGTGGTGTACTAGTGTTGTTTCGCAAAGCAAAGCCCCTTGGGCTGCAAACTCAAGGGGCCTGTCTTGAGGCGCTTCGCTCGGCGTAGAGGGAATCACCCTCACCCTAACCCTCTCCCTCAAAGGGAGAGGGAACTCTTGTCCCCTCTCCTAGTGTTGTTTCGCAAAGCAAAGCCCCTTGGGCTGCAAACCCAAGGGGCCTGTCTTGAGGCGCTTCGCTCGGCGTAGAGGGAATCACCCTCACCCTAACCCTCTCCCTCAAAGGGAGAGGGAACTCTTGTCCCCTCTCCCCAAGGGGGAGAGGTAGGGTGAGGGGGAAAAGTCCGCTAAGGTCGAATCGTCGCGTCGGCCGGCATGCCCGGCTTGAGCGCCTGGTCAGGGTTGGGGATTTTCACATCGACGGCGAAGACCAGGTTTACCCGTTCCTCTTTCGTCTGCACGTTGCGCGGCGTGAACTCCGCCTCACCGGCGATGCTGGAAACCTGTCCCACGAACACGCGCTCCGGGAAAGAGTCCACTTGCACCTCCACTTCCTGTCCCACATTCACCTGCCCGATGCGGTTTTCTGGGATGTAGATGACCAGCGTTACGTCATCCAGGTTGGCGATGGTGAGCAGAGGCGTCCCAGGCGTGACCGTCTCGCCGACCTGGGCGCTGCGGCTGCTGATCACGCCCTGCATCGGGGCGGTCAGCTTGAGGTGGTCGATCTGGACGTCGATCAGCCGCACTGCGGCCTGCGCTTGTTCCACCTGGGCCTCGGCCAGAGCGATCTCCTCCTCTGTCGGACCGGCCTCCAGTTCGTCCAGCTTAGCCTGGGCGGCGGCGACCTTGGCCTCGGCGATCTGCTCCTCCATCTCCGCCCTGTGGAGCTGCGCTTCCTTGGTGAGCGGATTTTCGCGCATCTCCCATAGCGCGCTGAGGTAAGCCCGCTTCCCTTCCAGCTCAGCTTGAGCTCTCGCCAACTCCGATTTGGCAGCCTCTAATTGTAGGCCCCAGGTGCGCTTGATGTCGCCGCCCCGATCACTGTAAACGTCATACTTCAGCTCCATCCCCGCGACCTCAGCCTCGGACATCTCGACCCCTTGTTCCGCCAACTCCACCTCGGTGCGGGCGCCGTCGATCTGGGCCTTGAGCGAGAGAGGGTTGCTGATCGCCTCTTGCGCGTTGATCACGGCTTCCTTAGCGCCTTCCCAGCGAGTCTTAGCCTCAGACAGACTCGCCCGTGCAGCCGTGATTTCCTGCGGGCGAGCGCCGGAGCGCACACGCTCCAGGTTGGCCTGCGCGGTCGCTACCCCCGCCTCGGCCTCCGCGCGTCTGCTCTGCAGAGTCGTATCATCTATGCGCACCAGTAAGTCGCCTTTTTGGACCGTATCGCCGCGATCAGCCAGAATATCGGCGATGCGCCCTCCCATTTCTGGCGCGATGGTGACCTCTTTCCCCTCGATGAAGCCGGAGGCGGTCAATGGCCCCTCGACCTCGGCCTGAGCGCTGGCGCAGCCGGCCAAAAGAATGACAAATGATAAATGACAAATGACAAATATCAGGCGGCCAATGCCAGATTTGAATTTTTGGATTTGTTCATTTTTCGTTGTTAATTTTTCATTATTCATTCTACTCTTCCTCGGTGATGATCAGGGCGTCTGCGGGCACTCCGGGCTTGAGTGCGTGATCGGAATTGGGTATGCGCACGTCCACGGCGAAGACCATATTCACGCGCTCCTCCTTCGTCTGTACGTTGCGTGGAGTGAATTCAGCTTCCTGGGCTATGGCGACAACTTTCCCCGTAAATGTTCGCCTGGGGAAACTGTCCACTTTCACCTCTACGTCCTGGCCGACGTTCACTTTTCCCAGTTGATCCTCCGGCACATAGACTGTGAGCGTCACCTTATCCAAGTCGCCCAGGGTGAGCATCGTGCCGCCCGGCGCGGCCAGTTCTCCCTCGTGGATACTTCTCCCCAGCACCAATCCACCGACCGGGGCGGTGATACTCAGTTTGTCACGTTGTTTCAGTAGCGTATCGAGCGCGGCCTGGGCCTGTCCCACTTGCGCTTCGAGCGTGGCGATTTCCTCAGCAGTTGCACCGGCCTTCAGCGCCTCCAATTGTGCTTCGGCCTGCCCGACAATGGCGCGGGCGGCTTGATATTGTGTCTTGGTCGCGTCGACTTGGGCGTTCAGTTCCTGTGGATCCTCTCGCATCGCGTACAGATTGTTCAGGGCGATCTGAGCTCCCTCGTGGGCGGCGCCCGCGCTGTTGACGCCCACCCATGCTTTCCAGTAATTGTTGGGTATGAGGTGAAAATCCAGCTGAAACCCCGGTAGGTCTGGACGATATTCCGGAGGAATATCTTTTAACTCCTCCTTCGCATCTGCAAGAGCCTCTTTTGCATTCCAGTAATTATTGTGGGCAATCTCGGCTGCGTCCTTCTGCGCGTTGGCCTGCGTGACCACGGCCTCGGTGACCTCGACATCGGCTCTAGCCTGGGCGATCCGCGCGTCTAGCTCCTGCGGATTGTCGCGGATGGCGATGGTATCGCGCCAGGCCTGGTAAGCGCCGTCGCGAGCAGCTTGGGCTTGCATCAGCGTCGCTTCCGCTTGGCGAATCTGCTCCGGTCGGGCACCTGCTTCCGCTTGGGCGAGTTGAGCTTGTGCCACTTTCACCGCCGCTCGTGCCGCCTCGATCTGAGCTTCCAGCAGGCTGTCATCCATCTGGACCAGGAGTTGTTCAGCTTCGACATCCTCGCCCTCCTCTGCGAACAACTCAATCACTCTTCCGCCCAGCTCAGAGGCGATGTCAACTTCTTCCGCCTCGATGAAGCCCGAAGCCGTTAAACCGTCTTCCTCAACTTTGGTCAGCTCCATATCGACCAGCGTTTGTTGCCAGACTGTGGGATTGGTGGCGAAGTAAATCCCCGCCGCTGCCACCGCGACGACGACCACAGCGACGATGATGATCGGAACGATTCGTTCTCGCTTCATACTCTCTACTCCCTAATCCTTACTCCCTATTCCCGTCGTTATTCCGCACATTGGCGATGAACACGTCCTCCAGCGAGGGCGCGATCAGGTCCATAGCCCGCACGCGCAGGCCGGCCTCTTTCAGCGCTTGATTGATATTGGCCTTGTGTTTTTCGACCCCCTCGGCCACCACGTGGATCTGCGCGCCGTAGAGCGCCACCTCCTCGAACCTGTCCATCGCCCGCAGCACGCCGATGCCTTCGTCCGGCCGGTCGCAGTCGATCTCCAGCACCTGTCCTTGCATCTTGTTGAGCTTGATCTCCTCCGGCGCGCCGTGGGCGATGATCTTCCCCTGGTGGATGAAGGCCAGGGCCTGGCAGTGCTCGGCCTCGTCCATATAGTGCGTGGTGACGAGGATGGTGGTGCCCTCGTCGGCCAGGTCGTAGAGCAGCTCCCAGAACTCGCGGCGGCTGATGGGGTCGACGCCCGCGGTCGGCTCGTCCAGGAAGAGCATATCGGGCTGGTGCAGAATTGCCGCGCCCAGCGCCAGCCGCTGCTTCCAGCCGCCGGACAGATTGCGCGTCAACCCGCCCTCGCGGCCCTCCAGCCCGGCCATCTCGATGGCGAACTGCTTGCGCTGGCGCAACTGTTGGCCGCGCACGCCGTAGGTGCGCCCGTAAAAGTCCAGGTTCTCGCTCACGGTCAGATCCTCGTAGAGGCTGAAGCGCTGGGACATATAGCCGATGTGCTGGCGAATTCTTTCGGCCTCGTCGACAATATCGTAGCCGAGCACCGAGGCACTCCCGTCTGTGGGGCGCAGCAAGCCTAGCAGCATGCGGATAGTGGTGGTCTTGCCCGCGCCGTTGGGGCCCAGAAAGCCGAAGATCTCGCCGCTGCGGATGTTGAACGTCACGCCGTCCACGGCGGTGAAATCGCCGAATCTCTTGGTCAAATTTTCGACTTCGACAGTGTAGTCGCTCACAATGTCAACTCCCATTACGCATTACGTTCTCGCAATACGGGATGCGTAAAACTCAAAACCCGAAACCCAAAACCCAACTATCCTTCCTCCGACTGTTTCCGGATCAGCGAGATGAACGCCTGCTCCATGCGCGGGCGGGTCTGGCGCAGGCCCTGGACGGCGATATTAGCTTCGTGTAGTGAGTTGCGCAGTGCTGGTGCCCGCGCCTCGGCGTCGTCGACGAAGACGTGGAGCAGGTCGCCGTAGGTCTGCACCTCCAACACGCCGGGCAGGTCGCGGATGATCCGGCTGGCTTCCCGCAGCCGGTCGGGCCGCAGCTCCAGCAGCTCGCCCTCCACCAGTCCCTTGATCTGCTCCGGCGTGTCGCAGATGATGACGTCGCCCTCGAACATCAGCGCCACCCGCGAGCAGCGCTCCGCCTCGTCCATATAGGGCGTGCTGATGAAGAGCGTCACGCCCTCCAGATGGAGCTCGGTCAGGATCTCCCAGAACTCGCGCCGCGAGACTGGATCGACGCCCGTGGTCGGCTCGTCCAGTAAGATGATCTCCGGCTGGTGGATCAGTGTGCAGGCCAGCGCCAGCTTCTTCTGCATGCCGCCGGAGAGGTGCGCCGCCCGGCGGTCGTGGAACTGGGTCAGGCGGGCGAACTCAAGCAGCTCCCGCTTCCGCTCTTGCCGCGCCTTACGCTCCACCTGGAAGACGTCGGCGAAGAAGGTCAGGTTCTCGTCCACGGTCAGGTCGCCGTAGAGCGAGAACTGCTGCGGCATATAGCCGATGCGTTGCTTGATCGCCTCTGGCTGTTTGACCGTGTCGAACTCGGCCACGCTGGCGCTGCCCTCGCTGGGGTCCATAATGGCGCACAGCATGCGGATGGTGGTGGTCTTGCCGGCGCCATCCGGCCCCAGCAGGCCGAAGATCTCGCCCTTGTGGACGCTCAAGTTCAGCCCGTCCACGGCGGTGATGTTCTTGAATTTTTTGGTCAGGTCGTGCGTCTCAATGACTCGTTGGTCTTTCGCCAATTCATTCATTCGCTGGCCCTCTCTATCGCTCGTCGCGCTCGGCCGGCTTGACAGCCGAGATGAAGACGTCCTCCAGGGTGGGGGCGATCCACTCGATGGCGGTCACCCGAATCCCCTGGCTCCTCAGCAGGTCCGTGATCGGCTGCTTGAGTGCCTCGGCGTCGGGCACAACCGCGTGAATCTGGGCGCCATAGAGGGCGACCTCGTCGAAGGGCAATCGACCGCTTTCCTGGGCCTCCTTCAGCACATTCATCGCCTGATCCGGGCTGGGAGTGCTGATCTCCAAAACTGAGCCGCGCATCTCCGTCTTCTTGAGCTGAGCGGGTGAATCGAGGGCCACCAGTCGCCCTTGGCTGAGGAAGCCGACCCGCTGGCACAGCTCGGCCTCGTCCATATAGTGGGTGGTGACCATGACTGTCACGCCCTTCTTCGCCATGGCGTAGATCAGGCCCCAGAAGTCGCGCCGACTGACCGGGTCCACGCCGGCGGTGGGCTCGTCGAGGAAGACCACCTCGGGTTTGTGGACGATGGCGCATCCCAGCGCCAGCCGCTGCTTCCAGCCGCCGGAGAGGTTGGCGGTGAGCGAGTCCTCGCGCCCCTCCAGCCCGGCCATCTCCAGAATCTCGGCCTGGCGGCGATTTAACTCGCGGCGCGAGAGGCCATAGGCCAGGCCGTAGAAGCGGATGTTCTCGCGGGCGGTCAGGTCATTGTAGAGGGTGAAGATTTGCGACATATAGCCCACGCGGGCCTGCATTTTCTTGGTCTCGGTGTTTGGGTCGTAGCCCAGCACCCGGGCGCTGCCCTCGGTGATCTTGAGCAATCCGAGCAGCATGCGGATCGTCGTGGTCTTGCCCGCTCCGTTCGGCCCCAGCCAGCCGTAGACCTCGCCGCGCTTCACGCGAAAGCTGACGTGATCCACGGCGGTGAAATCGCCGAAGCGCTTGGTCAGGTTATCGACTTCAATCGTATATTCGTTCATCGTGCCTGTAGGGGCGACCCTTGTGGTCGCCCACAATCCAATGTCATGATTCCCGTCGTCGCTTGCGGATCAGCGAGATGAACGCTTCCTCCATGCGCGGCTCGATCTCGCGCATGCCCTCGCACGCGATGCCCTCGGCGGCCAGGGCGGCCTCGATCTCGGCCCGGCGCTTTTCCGGCTCGTCCACGAAGACGTGGAGCATGGCCCCGTAGGTCTGCACCTCCAGCATGCCTTCCATCTCCTCGACCATGCGCCAGGCGGGCACAAAATTCGACGGGGTGAACTCCAGCAAGCGCCCCGGCACCATCCGCTTGATCGTCTCCGGTGAGTCGTGCGCGATGAGCTGGCCCTCGTAGAGCAGCCCGACCCAGTTGCAGCGCTCCGCCTCGTCCATATAGGGCGTGCAGAAGAAGATCGTCACGCCCTTATCCGTGCGCAGGCTGCCCAGCATGTCCCAGAACTCGCGGCGGCTGACCGGATCGACGCCCAGGGTCGGCTCGTCCAGCACCAGGACCGCGGGCTCATGCACCAGGCTGCATGCCAGGGCCAGCTTCTTCTTCATCCCGCCGGATAGTCGCCCCGCCAGCCGGTCGGTGAACGCGCTCAGCCCGGCGAAATCGAGCAAGTCGGGGATGCGGCGCCTCTGCTCCTCCCGCCCGACGCTTTGGATTTTGGCGAAGAAGCGCATGTTCTCCATCACGGTCATATCGGGGGGCAGAGCGAACTGCTGCGCGATATACCCCACACGCTCGCGGATCTGATAGGTGTCGCGCATGGAATCGTAGCCCAGGATGTGGCTCTCGCCGTCGGTGCGCGTGAGCAGTCCCAGGATAACGCGCGTGGTCGTGGTTTTGCCCGCCCCATCCGGCCCGATGAGCCCGTAGGTCTCGCCGCGCCGCACCTGCAGGGTCACCTGGTTCACGGCAGTCACTGGGCCGCTCTGGGTCTGGAATCGTTTCACCAGATCACGGGTCGAAATTGTCACCTCGTCATTCATCCTAGCCCCTAGTCTAGCCGTTTCCTGAACGCCCTCACCGAGAAGCCTATCACCACGGCGCTGTAGACCACCAGGACGAGCACATCGCGCCACATAAAGGAGATGCCGACTCCCTTGGTGATGACTCCGCGAGCGATGCGGATGAAGTAGGTGGCCGGGATGAGGGCGCCGGCGGCTTTCACCACGCCCGGCATTGGCTCCCTGGGATAGATCAGCCCGGTCAGCAGCATGCAGAGCATCATGAACAACAGCGTGATCTGCTGAGCCTGCTTCTGGGTCCTGGTCACCGTCGAGATCAACAGCCCCAGCCCCAGCCCGGAGATGATGAAGATCAGGGAGAGCCAGGCGAACAGCCAGGGGCTTCCTTTGAACGGCACGTCGAACCAGAAGACGCCAAAGAGGACGATGATCAGCATATCCACGACGGTGAGCACCAGGTTGGGCAACATCTTGCCGATCAGCAGCTCTATCGGGCGGGCGGGCGTGATCAGGATCTGTTCGACCACGCCCAGCTCCCGCTCGCGCACCACGGCCGTCGCCGCCTGACCGATGGTCATCACCTGGAGCAGTATGGCGGTCAATCCCGGCACCACGAAGATCATGTCATCCCGGGCGGGGTTGTAGAGCACGCGGGTGGAGGTGTAGATGGGCAGCGTGTTGGCCGATCCCGCGCTGCTCAACAGCCCCGCCGCTCCCGTGCGCATCACTTTTTTCAGCGTCAACTCCATACCGCGGGCCTGGGCGACCGCGCTCGCCGCGCTGTAGCCGGAGCTGACGGAGGTCGAATCGGAGCCGTCGAAGAGGATCAGAGTCTGCGCGTCGCCGCGTTCGATCTGCGAGGCGAAATCGGGCGGGATGACCACGCCGGCCTTGCTCTCTCCCTCGTCGATGGCCCGGATGATTTGGGCCTCATTTTCCACGTAGCCCTCGATGTCGAAGTAGCCAGAGGCGGTCAGCGCCTCGATGAAGGCGCGGCTCTCGGCGTCACGGCTCAGATCGGCCACCATGGTCGGGATATGGTCCACCGTCAGGGATACGGCGTAGGCGAAGAGAAACATCTCCAGCACCGGGAGAAGTAAGACCAGCACCAGGGTGCGCCAATCCCGCAGGAGCTGGATGGTCTCTTTCTGGAGGATGGCGCCTATACGGTTGAATCTCTTTTTCATTCGTTAGTCCAATCGCTCTCTGAACACGAGTGAGGCGGTGGTGATGACGACGACCACGTAGACCGCCAGCGCCACAACCTGCTCCCAAAGGTACTCGATGCCGATGCCCTTGGTGATGATGCCCCGCGAGATGGGGATAAAGTAGGTCAAGGGAAACAAGTTGCCGACCAGTCGCAGGGCGGTGGGCATGGCGGAGCGGGGGAACATAAAGCCGCCCAGCAGCAAGCCCACCAGCGCCATCGCCATGTTCAGTTGCTGCGCTTGCTGCTGATTTTGGGAGATGGTCGAGATCAGCAAGCCCAGCCCCAGCCCGGAGAAGACGTACATCAGCGCCAGCCAGAAGAAGAGCCCGAAGTTGCCCTGGAAGGGGACGCCGAAGGCGAAGACGCCTAACAGGAGCACGGTCAGCATATTGATGATGGCGATGAAAATGTTGGGGATGATCTTGCCCAGCATAAGCTCGGCGGGCAGGATGGGCGTGACCAGGAGTTGCTCAATGGTGCCCACCTCGCGCTCGCGCACGATGGCGGCGGTGGTCATAGCGATGGTCTGGGTTTGCAGGATCATGGCGCACATGCCGGGGATGACGAACCACAGGTCCGTCAGGTTGGGATTGTAGAGAATGCGCACCAGGGCGTCGAAGGGCAGCAAGTTTTGATCCTTTGCCACCTGGCCCGAACGCTCGAACTTCTCCACCAGAAGCTCCGTCGCGTGGGCCTCGGCGATGGCGGTGGCGGCGTTGTAGGCCGATTGGGACGTGAACAGGTCTGAGCCATCGACCAGGAACAGCACCTGGGCGTCGCCGCGTTCGACGTGGGCGGTGAAGTTGGCCGGGATGACGATGCTGGCCTGGGCGCGTCCCTCGTCGATAGCGCGGGTCGCCTCGGCCTGGCTGGGGACGTAGGCGACGACGTCGAAGTAGCCGGAGGTCTCCATCGCGTCCACGTAGGCCTGGCTGGCGGTGTCGTGGCTCTGATCGGCCACCACGGTGGGGATGTTCTCCACGCTCATATGAACCGCGTAGCCGAAGAGGAGCAATTGGATCATTGGCAGGCTGAGCAGCAACACGAGTGTGCTCTTATCCCGGAGGGCGTGCGTGAACTCCTTCTGCGTCACGGCCCAGATGCGCTGCAGCCTGAGCTTCCAGTTGGTCATTCCGTCTCCCTCGGAATCGGCTTGAGCCCGTTAAGATAGAGGCGGTTCAGTTCTTCAATGATCTCCGCTTTCGAGAAATCGGCCAGGAATTGATCGGGAGCAAGGCTGTGAAACAGAGAGAGCATGATGAGGGAGCCTGCGATGGTGGGGACGATGATCTCGACCTCGCAAGGGCGCGCTTGCCCGGCCGCGATCTGTTCCTCCAGGTTGCGGGCGCCGGTCTCGAAAAGCGGCGCCAGAATCTGGTTGAAGAACTGATCCTGGAGCTCATCGTCGGTCCATATCTCCGGGATCAGGGCCTGCAGGAAGGCCTGGTTCTCGTGCACGAAGTCGAAGACATTCTGGAGCACGGCGGCGATGTAGGTTTCCCTGTCCAGTGAGGCCAACTGGGCTTGTGTATCGCTCCAGGCTTGTCTGATGACCTGATCGGCGATGGAGAGCAGCAGATCGCGCTTGCCGTCGAAGTAGATGTAGATCGTGCCTGCGGAGATGTTGGCGCGGGCGGCGATTTTTCTCATCGTGGCCCGCTGGTATCCCTTTTCGGCGAAGACATCGACCGCAGCGTCGAGGATTTGTTGGTGTCTCATCTGGGACTGGGTATCTTCGCTGCCGGATTGAGGTGGATGCGTCATCCTTTGCCTCCTGGCTGTTTTTGCTGCTGGTGCGCTTGTCGCTTGGCGGTGCCAGCAGGATGCTGGCTTAATCTTCAGCGCGATCCAAATACATTTCGGGTGAACGGTTGTTCACTAAACACTCGTTCATTTTACTCCAAATTGCTCGCTTGTCAAGTTCATTCTGCTTAAATCTCAATTGACTAACTGCCAGATTCCGGTATAATCTTCACTGAGGGGGACAGTGTGATACATCGGATTGATAAATTCCTCTTGTTACAATTCATAATGAAATACAAAGAAGGAGATACTTCCTAATGAGTGAACTTAATGAACTGGCGATAGATGAACAGGTCGCCCTTCTGATGCGCGGCGCCAAGTTCGGCGATGAGCAGATCAAGGATCACATGCGTGCAGAAATGCGCGAGCGTTTAGTCGAAGCGGAGAAAACCGGGAAGCCACTGCGCATTTATTGTGGCTACGATCCTACTGCCCCTGACATTCATTTGGGGCACACGGTCACCATGCGCAAGCTCCGTCAGTTCCAGGAGCTGGGGCACCAGGTAGTATTTCTCATCGGCACCTTCACCGGCCTGATCGGCGACCCTTCGGATAAGGATCAGGCTCGGCCCCGCCTTTCGCCCGAAGAATTGGATGAGAACTCCAGGACTTATATCCGCCAGGCCCATCGTGTTCTCGACCCAGAGGAGACCGAAATCCGCTACAACGCCGAGTGGCTGGCCGGTCTTTCCTTTGCGGATGTGATCGAATTGGCTTCCAATTTCACCGTCCAGCAGTTCCTATCGCGGGATAAGTTCGCTCAGCGGCGGGAGCGCGGCGAGGCCATCTGGGTACACGAATTTCTATATGCTCTGATGCAGGGTTACGACGCGGTCGCCTTGGAGACCGATGTTCAGATCGGCGGCACCGATCAGCTCTTCAACCTTCTGGCCGGACGCAAGCTCCAGGAATCCTTCGGTCAGAAGCCCCAGGTCTGTCTAACCTATCCCATTTTGGTGGGCACCGATGGTCAACTGCGCATGTCCAAGAGCACGGGCAACTACGTGGGCGTCGATGAGGCCCCAGAATCGAAGTATGGCAAGACCATGTCGATACCCGACGAGGCGATGCGCAATTGGTTTGAGTTGCTCACTCGCTGGGCGCCCGATGAGATCGAGCAATTGCTCGATAGGGTTGAGCAGGGCGAGGTGCATCCGATGGAGGCAAAAAAGAGGCTGGCCTGGGAGATTGTATCCATCTTTGACGGCGACGAGGCCGCCGACCGGGCAGCGGCTCATTTCGAGCGAGTACATCAGAAGCGCCAATTGCCGGAGGACATGCCCCTTTATCCTCTCGCCGAGCCGACCAACGTGGTCAACATTATCTACGAGGCCGAGATGGCACGCAGCAAGAGCCAGGCCCGAAGATTGGTGCAGCAGGGTGCAGTTCGCCTGGATGGTGAGAAGATCAAGAGCATTGACTTCAATGTAGAGGTCGAGGATGAAGCTGTTTTGCAAGTGGGGAAGCGACGCTTCTTGCATCTGGTGAATGCTGAAGATTAAGCGGCTCTTTGGGATTTCGCGTGGCGTCAGCCGTGCTCGGCTCGGATTTGGCAATCCGAGCCACATTTAGGGACAAAGTGACGCTGTGCCACAAAATGCGGGGATCGGCAACCAAAGGTTGCACGCAATCCCCTTAGAGCGAAACCCCGCGAATCCTAGAGGCCCGATTAAGCTCAAGGTGAGAGATTTCTTTCTAGATTCCAAGTGTAAGGGATTCAGAAAGAAATAATTTACCCACTCTGCTCGCTCGGGATCGCCAGATCCAGAGCTAAACCCGCCGGGTTGCCAAATCCGGCGGAAGCGGCGCAAGTGGGTTATTTATTTCCAAATCTCTAAGGAGGGGGGATGAACGATAGACCAGGATGTT
>CAZANJ010000050.1:0-12059 GCA_964486415.1 uncultured Anaerolineales bacterium | reverse complement strand
GATTTCCCTGAGGCAAGGAGACTTGCGTTCCCCCATCAGTCGGGGTAGAATCTGACTGCTTTTGTTAATCCAACCGCGTTTCCCCCATTCTGGAGGTAAGTGAACTATGACAGTATCACGTCTAACCCTACCCAAACCACGTGCCAGAGGACCGATGTCGCTGGAGGAGGTCATAAATCAGCGTCGCTCTGTAAGACGCTTTACAGAAGAGGTTCTAACACTAGAGGAGATCGGGCAACTTTTGTGGTCTGCTCAAGGAATAACGGGCAAGCGGGATACACAGCGAGCAGCGCCTTCGGCTGGCGGAAGACATCCACTGGTCTTCTACGTCTGTCGGGCCGACGGTGTGTGGCGCTATCATCCAAGCGGTCACTACCTAAGCCGCCATATAGGGCTCGATGTAAGAGACGATCTCGTTGAGGCCGCTTGGCGCCAGCGCTTCATCGCCGAAGCGCCATGCGTGATTATTATCAGCGCGGTATTTAAGCGCACCACCGAGCGATACAAGGAGCGGGGAGAACAGCGATACGTGCCAATGGACACCGGGCACGCCGCGGAAAATTTGCTCCTTCAAGCCACCGCGCTGGAGTTGGGCGGAGTTCCCGTCGCCGCTTTCAACGACGGACCTGCCAAGCATGCGTTGGCCTTGCCGGATAATGAGGATCCGCTCTACATCATACCCGTCGGCCATCCTAAAAGCGGCTAGCCGACCCGGCTCATAATCTCAAGATGGGGCGAGAGGATCAGAAGGTCATAGCGGACCGGTATCAGGCTTTTCCGCGTACGTTGTGCTTCATCACTCACGGGGACGATGTCTTGCTGCTGCGCGGCGCTTCCGATAAGCATATCTGGCCCGATCAGTACAACGGCGTCGGCGGGCACTTGGAACCGGGCGAGGATGTATACACCGCTGCTTTGCGCGAGGTAGAGGAGGAAACCGGCCTGACGGTGCAAGACATGCGCTTTCGAGGCGTGATAAATATCCCCCTGGATATGCACCAACCCGGCGTGATGCTCTTCGTCTTCACCGCCAGGGCCACGAGGCGCGAACTCTGCTCATCGGAGGAGGGGAAGCCGGAGTGGATACCGCGCGATCAATTGGGCGAGATCGACTTGGTCGAGGATTTGCCGCGGTTATTGCCGCGCGTGTTAGCAATGGGGCCAAAAGATCCGCCCTTTTTCGCGCTCTACACTTATGACGAGCAGGATCGATTGATGATGAGTTTCTCTAGCGACGCAGGGTCGCCACAAGCCGCATCGGGTTCAGTAGCAGATCCAGCGCAGCATTGACGTGGGGAACTACAACGTTGGCCACGCTCAGAGTCTCCAAAGCCAAACCTTCCATACCCATCACGGCGATGCCCAGTTCTGCCTCGCTCAACATGCCGGCATCGTTGGCACCGTTGCCGATGGCACAGACGCCCTCTCCTCCCAATCCGCGCACGTAGGATGCTTTTTGCGCCGCTTCATCCTGGGGCGCGATGCGCGTAGCCTTCATGCCCAGCTCAGCGTCGATGAATTCCTGGCGCCCGCGCGTGTCAGCAGTGAGCAAATGCACCTCGACCGATGAGCACAACTCCGTCACCCGCCGAGCTACTCCTTCTAGCAACTGCCCATCCATCGCTATAGTCCCGTTGACGTCCAGCACTAGATGTTCCAACCGATAAATACCGCGCCCCGGTATGTCAATTTCGATCATCGCACACCTTCTCCCTGAATCTTCCCACGATCAGTGACACGGCTCCAACTACAAATAACGCCGTGTCCACCAATTGATCAGCACGCCAACCCGCTATCCGCCTCACCTCATCAGCCCGGGCAAATCCCAGCCAGAAAGCGCCAAAGCAATAGAGACTCACCCAGAGGGGAAAGGCCAGACCTGCGAAGCGTTTACGCTGTCCAATGATAAGCATCACTATCAGCACTACCCCGCTCCAAGTGGCGCCCAACAACTGGACCGCTACCCTTGGCGCTCGAATGCCGTACAGATCCGGCAAATCTAGGCTCAAGCGCCAGAGCAGCCCTTGCCCTGGATATGTCTCCACGCCGTAGGCGCAATTGGCCATAAAACATCCCAGCCAAGCACCGACGGCAAGCGATGCTATTCCTGGAGCCAACAGATCCAACATCGCTGCGAGTGAAATCCGCTGGACAACACAGTAGGAGATCACGGCAAGCAGCCCCCCGATTAGGCCCCCATGCCAAGCCAACCCTCCATCCCTGATCCGCATCGCCAGGTTCAAATGGCATCGATAGTAATCCCAATGGCGGATGAGGTAGGCGAAACGGGCGCCAAGCATTCCACCCGCTGCGGCGAGCAGGGCACCATCCAGTGCTGGTGTCACTCCAAACCCTCGACGGCGAGCGGTCAAGCATACTAAAAGCGCGCCGATCAACAGACCGATTCCGATCAGAAGAGTATAACCGGATATGACGGGTTCCTCCAAAGTGTAGCGGGGAAGTAATAGCTCGTCAACACAGAAACCGCCTCAACTGAGGCGGCCTCTGTGATGACTTTACAGTCTAGAACTCTCAAAGTTGTAGGATAAACAGGCCAACCTATTGAAGCTCGACGACGGCGCCAGCCTCTTCAAGCTGCGCCTTGGCGTCCTCAGCAGCATCCTTGGAGACGGCTTCCAATACAGCATTAGGAGCGCCGTCCACTACCTCTTTCGATTCCCGCAGGCCCAGAGCCGTGAGCTTACGCACAGCCTTGATAACCTGGATCTTCTTGGGGCCGATTTCCTTGAGAACAACGTCAAATTCCGTCTTTTCCTCTTCCTCTTCCTCGGCGGCAGCGGCGGCAGGCATCGCCCCCATTGCCATAGGAGCTGCTGCACTAACACCTAGCTTTTCCTCCAACATCTCGACCAAGCTGGATGCTTCCATCAACGTAAGTTTGCTGATCTCCTCAACAAGCATTTCGAGATCTGCCATTGTATTTTTTCCTCCCTATTTTGTTATTTACTAAACCTAAACATAAATCATACTTCGCATGTAACTACTCAGACCCCGCTCAGAGGGGATTTGCAATCCCCGATTTCTGAATGAAGCAAGCTACTTTTGGACAAAATACTGTTCAAAAGACGCCGGGTGACACACCCGGCTTGAGCGGCTGAGTAGATACCTTCGCATCGGTAGTTCGATGCTAGTATCCATCACGATGCATCAAGCGGCTTCCACAGCCTGTGCTGCCTCAGCTCCAGCAGAGCCGCCAGATTCTTCAAGCTTGTCGACATATGCTTGCAGCACGTTCATAACTTGCCGCACCCCACTGGCGACCACGCCGGCCACCTGACGGGCTGGTCCATTGATAGCACCGAGCACCTGGGCCAAGAGCACCTCGCGCGACGGAAGGGCAGCTATTTCTTTCACCTCATCGGGGGAGAGGAGAGTTTCTTCCATCCATCCGCCTTTGATGCTTAATTCTCCGACTTCCTTCCGTGCATCCACGATCACCTTGGCCAACGGAGGGACTTCGTCGTGACAGAATTCAACAGCCGTCGGGCCGATCAACCACTCATCCGGCAACGACACTCCTACATCTTCCAAAGCCAGAGCCAGTAACCGGTTTTTAACCACTTGTAATGTACCACCAAGCGGACGAGCAGCATCCCTAATCTGTCTCATCTGACTCACATTCAGGCCCTTGTAGTTTATCAGAACGATACCTTGGCTCTGATTAAACTGTTCAGTATACTGTTCAACGAGTTCAACCTTATGTTCTCTTGTAAGCGCCAATCTTGCTCACCTCCTTCAAATTTCAAATATAAACTTTGTCAAACAAACAAAAACCCCTGCGCTTTGCCGACGCAGGGACAGCTTTCCAAAAATGGATAGTGACACCTAGCCTCGGCAGGCACCAATTAAGCGCCTTGGACGCACCTGCTGTCTTTGGCTCTGAGATTGTTTAGATCAGACGATCTTAAAAATCAAGTTCCAACGATAGAGCTTCTATGGGGTCTATCTTAATTCCCGGCCCCATTGAGGATGTAACGGTGATTTTTTTAATATATTGCCCTTTGACAGCCGGTGGCCTGGCCCTTCTGACCGCATGTACCATCGCTGCGAAATTATCTAGCAACTTATCAGTAGTGAAGCTGACCTTGCCGACGGGAGTATGAAGATTTGAATGTTTGTCCACCCTGAACTCCACACGCCCGGCCTTGGTCTCCTCGATCATGCGCGGCAGGTCATCGGCGGGGACCATTGTGCCAGCCTTGGGATTGGGCATAAGCCCGCGCGGTCCCAGGATGCGGCCTAATCTTCCCACTCTGCTCATCATCTCCGGTACAGCTAGGGCCACGTCGAACTCAGTCCAGCCTTCCTCAATTTTCTTGAACCATTCATCATCGGAAGCGACATAGTCAGCGCCAGCTTCCTCAGCAGCTCTCTCTGCTTCACCGGAAGCAAAGACCAGCACACGCACTTCCTTACCAAGGCCATGAGGGAGTCGAACAACGTCCCGCACCTGTTGATCGGCATGGCGCGGGTCAACACCCAGACGGAAATGTAACTCCACAGTCTCATCGAAGCTCGCGTAGCTGACATCCTTGACCAGTTGTAGCGCTTCACGTGGCGAATAAGTCCTCTCGCGATCTATTTTCTCTAACGCTTGACGGTAATTTCTACCTCTTTTAGGCATTATTCCTCCTATGGTGGTTCCAACGGATTATATCCTCCCACCTGAAAAGGGGATCAAAGTCTTATTATATGCTTTTGTCAATCAGCCCTAATCTTTGATCTGGATTCCCATACTTCGGGCCGTACCCTCAATCTGTCGGATCGCGCCATCCAGGTCGATAGCATTCAGGTCACGCATCTTAGTCTGAGCTATCTCCCTGACCTGTGCACTAGTTACAGTACCTGCTGTTTCACGATTTGGCTCCGATGAACCTTTCTCGGACCCAGCGGCCTTGCGGAGCAGGTCCGCCGTCGGCGGTGTCTTGAGGATAAAATTAAACGACCCATCATGATAAACGGTGATTTCTGCCGGTATGATATTGCCTACCTGACCGGCGGTACGAGCGTTATACTGTTTACAAAATTGCATCAAGTTGATGCCATGCTGAGCTAACGCAGGGCCTACCGGCGGCGCCGGATTAGCCTTGCCAGCTTGAATTTGCAACTTGATTACTGCTTTTACCTGTTTCATCGTCCTCCGTCTCCAACACGAATACTTGAATAAATGTTACGTCTTTTCCACTTGCAAGAAATCAAGCTCAACCGGGGTCTCGCGACCGAAGAATGAAACCATAACGCGAACTTTGGCCCGTTCCATGTCGATCTCGTCCACCACGCCAATGAATTCCTCGAAGGGGCCATCGATGATGCGAACCTTCTGACCAGGCTTGAATGTGACCTTGATCTTGGGAGCCTCGGCCTCCATACGCTCCATAATAGCCTGTACCTCTTCAGGACGCAATGGGACAGGCTCATCTCCCATTCCCACAAAGCCAGTGACACCAGGTGTATCACGCACAGCATACCAGGAGTCGTCGGTCATAATCATCTGCACCAGGATGTAGCCTGGGAAGATACGCCGCTCGACAGTCTGACGCTTGCCGTAACGCACTTCCAGCTCATCCTCGGTCGGAACGACTACCTGAAAGATTTTATCCTGCATCTCCAACGATTCAATGCGTTGTTCCAGGTTGTGTTTGACTTTATTCTCGTGACCGGAGTAGCAATGAATGACGTACCAAGCTCGCTCATCATCAAGCTCAGGCGGCTCAATTCCTCGTTCCTCCAATCCTTCTGCAGTCTTTTGCTTCGCCAGCGCAGCTAGTTGTGCCTCTGGGGAAACATCCTCCACCGACGATGTATCCTTGGAGGTTTCTGCTGCTCCTCCATCCTCCAAAATCCCAGATGTCGTGTTGTTTTCAAGTTCTTCTGCGCACATAATTCTGCTATCCGTTCACCTGACGCTAAAGATCGGGAATTTAATCCCAAATTTATTAAAGCGAGGATTTAACCTCACTGAGAAAATCTAGTCTCTGAGTCCTTAAGCGCGTTGTCGATTCAGGATGATTACAGCAACGACACCCGCAAGGGTGAAAACCGCCACAATACCGATGGCGACCGCGTTGCCAGCGATAAGCCCTCGCAGTTCCAAGGCAAATAGGTAGTCGAGAAGCCCCATCAGAATGGACATAGAGATCGTGACGATCATAACGACCTTCGTCAAGCTCTCGGCCTCATCGCGAGTGGGCCAATGGACCTTCTTTACCTCCGCTCGGGTTTCACGCAAATAACGCGTGACAGCATTATCCCGCAACCATGATAGCTGTGATCCCGTATTTTTCTTCGCTCTTGACCTAGCCACGTATTAATGACTCCCTGGAATAACCGATGATCGCGCCTCTATACTTAAATAGAGAATTCATCGGTACGAATAAATTAAGGAACGCTCAACTCTATGATCAGTCCCCTACACTTCAAGACACCGCCATTACGCACGGCGGTGTCTTAAAGTAACCTGATAGGCAGGCCAGGCAGGAATCGAACCCGCAACCTTCGGTTTTGGAGACCGCTGCTCTCCCTAGTTGAGCTACTGGCCTGTGAATGTGTTATCTAGTCTCTCGATGCAACGTGTGCTTGTGGCATCGGGGACAATACTTTTTCAACTCAAGACGGTTGGGGTCATTACGCCGATTCTTCTCGGACGTATAATTACGCTCCCGACATTCTGTGCAAGCAAGAGTAATATATCTTCGGACTGGTTTCTTAGCCATGAACCTCTATTGTATATTTGTATGTGTATTTAAGCCGTCTTCGGCCAAATTTTATTTTATTAAACTTAATCGCCTAGAGCCCACGATGGGACTTGAACCCATGGCCTCGCCCTTACCAAGGGCGTGCTCTACCGGCTGAGCTACGTGGGCATTGGCCCTAAATCCACCCCACTTCCACCTAATTTTACCTCATTTTGCTAAAGTGTCAAATCAAAAATCGCCGCTGGCCCTCACTTCAACTCGCGGACCTCTTCGTATCCAGCAGCCAAGGCCCTTAGATTAAGCGCTGCTGTCCCACGTGGCGCACGGGCTCGCACCGCTTCCTCCAACGCCTCGCGCGAAACCAGACCAGTCAACGCAGCCAACACACCCAACCCCACCACGTTGGCAGCGATAGCTCGTCCCGTTACCTCCTGCGCCAGTGTCGTCATTGGCACTCGCACCGCCCGCGTCGTCGGCGCTCTGGAGACATGATCGGCATCCAAAATCAGCAGCCCGTTCTTCTGCACCTGTCCACTATACTGATCACAGGCTTCCTGGCTCATACAAAGTGTGATGTCAGGATGAATCACCTCAGGATAAAGGATCTGACCATCGGAGATCAAGACCTCAGAACGACTTGCTCCCCCGCGCGCCTCTGGGCCATATGATTGGGTCTGGACAACCTGCTTGCCATCCCGAATCGCCGCTTCGGCCAGAATTATCCCGGCCAAAATAGCGCCTTGTCCACCAGTGCCCGCTAAACGCACCTCGTAGCGCTGCTCCATCAAGCCGCCTCCCTTTGCGCTCGCTCAATGATCTGGTCATAAAGCTGGGTATATTCTGGGATGTCCCGATCCACGAAGATACCGCGCACTATTTTGCCCTCTTTTTCCTCGGCGCTCATCTTTTCTGCCTGCCGGATAGACACGCTCTGCTCTTTAAGACCGCGCATCATATCGGGCGCGGTACCCCAACGGTTGATCCGACCTATCGTTGTGTGACAATAACTGACCGACTCCACTAATGCGAACCCTTCCTTTTCGATAGCTCTAGCGATGTAACCTTCCAACTCTCGCACGTGGTAGACGGTGCTACGGGCGACGAAAGAAGCTCCAGCTGTACTCGCCAGATCAGTGATAGGAAAAGGCTGCTCAATGTGACCATAGGGTGCGGTCGCAGCATCGACACCGATGGGTGTGGTAGGCGAGTATTGCCCCCCGGTCATCCCATAGGCGGAGTTATTGACCACAATGGCGGTCAAGCCGATATTCCGGCGAGCGGCATGAATGAAGTGATTGCCTCCGATAGCCAAGGCATCCCCGTCACCCATCACCACAATCACGCGCATATCAGGCCGCACCATCTTCAAGCCGGTAGCGAAGGCCAAGGCACGGCCATGGGTAGTGTGCATGGTGTTGAAATCGACATAAACCGGCATCCGGCCCGCGCAGCCGATGCCAGAGATCATCGCCACGTCATCCTTATCCAAACGCAAGGAGTCCACCGCACGGATAATGGCACCAAGAACGATGCCGTTACCACAGCCTGCGCACCACATGTTGGGAAATTTTTTGCTATGACGTAGGTAGCGTCGATGCACAAGCGACTCGCTTTGTTGCTTCATATTGCCCCTTCCAAATCCTCAATCGCTGCGACGATCTCAGTGGGCCGGATCATCTCGCCATCGGCTCGGTTGACGCGGCGCACTTTGTGGCGCCCAATCACCCGCTCTACCTCCAGTACCAGTTGCCCTCTGTTCATTTCAGGCACCACGACGTGGTGTAAGCGGGAAGCAGCGTGCTCAACAACCTCCTCCGCGAAAGGCCAGATGGTCTTGAGCTCAAGGAAGCCAACCCGTCGCCCGCGTTCCCGCGCAACTTCGACAGCGTGTCGGGCAGAACGAGCTGTGGCCCCATAAGCGATGACCAAAGTGTCGGCATCTCCTATGCCATCCTCCTCGTAGAGCAAAATGTCGGAAAGGCTACGGTCAATCTTGCGGAAGATGCGCTCCAACCAGGGGGCCACCTCGCCCAACAGATTTGTGGGATAGCCGCGCTCGTCGTGGTGTAGTCCGGTGACGTGGTAGCGATAGCCCTGTCCGAAGGGCACCAGTGGCGGTACGTCAGTGGGACAGTTCTCAAAAGGCTTGTACCACTCTGGCGGCACTGTGGTGCTGTTACGCTCCACCTGCTCAATAGTGTCATAATCAGGCAGCTCAACATGCTCGCGCATATGACCAATGACCTCGTCCATCAGCACGATCACGGGAGTGCGGTAGCGCTCGGCAAGATTGAAGGCTTTCACTGTCAGATAAAATGTATCGCGAACCGAGGAAGGAGAAAGCGCGATGATGGGATGATCACCGTGGGTGCCCCAGCGAGCTTGCATCACGTCGCCCTGGGAAGGGCTGGTGGGCCGCCCGGTGGAAGGGCCTAGACGCTGTACGTCAACAATCACACAAGGAATCTCCGTCATCGCTGCATAGCCGATATTCTCTTGCATCAGACTGAAGCCCGGGCCAGAGGTCGCGGTCATCGCCTTGGCCCCTCCCACCGAGGCGCCAATGACAGCGGCAATAGAGGCAAGCTCATCCTCCATCTGAATGAACTTACCACCTACCTGGGGCAGTCTGCGAGACAAAACCTCGGCGATTTCAGTGGCCGGGGTGATAGGATAGCCAGCGAAGAAGCGGCAACCAGCGGCGATAGCTCCCTCAGCGCAAGCCTCGTCCCCCTGCATCAGCTTTACGGTCATCCGACTTCCTCCTCCGTTCGTTCTGAAATCTCTCCCGGCTCAGTATCCGTCACAAAAATGGCGAAGTCCGGGCAATGCAGTTCACACCAGCGGCAAGCGGTACATCTGTCCGGATGGGCGACGGTGACGCGCCCATCCTCGCCTTGCTCCAGAACATCAACGGGGCAAAACTCGACACACAGACCACAGCCCTTACACCAGTTAGGGAAAACGGTCACACGACCACGCGGCAAGAGACGTTTTTTCTCTTTCTTATCTTCGATCATCATACTTTCAGCCATTTGCACATCCGCGTCCATAATGATAAATTTTGTTACTAGATTCTTGCTCGATGGGCAAGGTTTTCGTCCGTGGCACTACAAAAGGAAATGGGGATCTATTTTTTAGCTGAAATCTCTGGGCCGAGGTGAACATCGAATGTGCTAAGGGATGAATGGGGGAAGTTATCTTGCTTCCGCCTCACTGACAAAGACACGGCGGTGGACTATCCACCAGCTGGAGATGGTGTGGAAGCGATCTGAGGGATACATCAGCGGGCCGATCTGCACACTTTTTACATCATCATCCACGCCATAGGTGTAAATCGGGACATATAACAACAATGCCGGGACCTCTTGAGCAAAGATTTCCTGAAACTCTTCATACAGCTCGCGGCGCCGCTCGCGGCTAATGGTGACGCGAGCTTGCTCAAGGGCCTCGCTGATGCGCCGATGGGAGAGGCCAGCGTAGTTCTGCCCTTTATCGATTTGCTTCTCGTGCCAGAAGGGATAAGGATCGGGGTCGCCGGGCAGCATCAAGTGAACAAGTCCGGCGTCGAAATCGTGATTTTCCAAAACATCTCGCAGCTCCAGCGGCGATACCACCTGCAGTGTAGCACTGATGCCAACTGTGGCCCACTGCTGCACAATCATCTCGGCAACCTCCACACGGTCAGGGTCATTGGAAGTTGTCAGGGTAAAGGCCAGTTTCTGCCCTTCTTTCTCCCGCGAGCCATCGCCATCCTCCGGCAAAACCCATCCGGCTTCATCCATCAGATCCTCAGCATGATCGGGAGCATATCCGTAATGCAGAATGCTGTACTCATACGCCCAGGTTCCAGGGATGATAGGACTATGCGCGACCAGTCCTTGTCCCTCCAGGGCCTTATTTATGATACGCTGCCGATCCAAGGCATACAACAACGCTTGACGCACCTCGGTCTCTTGGAAAAAGGGCAAATCGGAGCGATCCAGGTTTAGGAAGATGAGGCTATACTCCGCAACGTGGCTGGAGAAAAGATTAAGGTTATTGAAATCATATGCCCGCTCCAGGTCTTCGGGCAACACTTGCGCTATCCCTTCCACATCTCCAGCCTCATAAGCGTCGAGCAACATTTGATGGCTAGGATAAAATCGGAACTGAACCTTGTCAAGATAAGCTTGCGCTTTATAGTAGCGTGGAAATTGCTTCAAAACCATAGAGGTGACCGTACCATCCTTGATTTCGACCTCCTCTACCTGGAAGGGACCACTGCCCACCGGCTTGAGATTAAATTTCACATCCGGCAAGTCGGCTGCATGGATTCCGGCCAACATATGCGCGGGCAAAATGCCAAAGGTGGTATAATCAAGGAACGGCGCGTAGGGTTCAGGCAAAGTGAAGCGCACAGTACGCGGATCAACCTTTTTAACTTCGATCCGCTGCCAGAGGGTGGAACCCAACTCAGGAGGGCCGGGGAAATCAGGGTCCTGCAATAAGCTAATGGTAAAGACCACGTCATCAGAGGTGAGGGGGACACCATCATGCCAATAGGCATTAGAGCGAAGGTAGAATGTGTAAGTCAGTCCATCCAACGTGACGTCCCATCCACGCGCCAGATCTGCCTCCACCTCTCCACGTTCGTTCATGCGCGTCAGGCCGCTGAACACCAGCGAGCAAACGTCCCGGTCGACCTCATTATAACCACTCAAAAGCGGATTCAGATGGCGGGGAAAGCCTACGATGCCCTCGACATATGTGCCCCCATAGCCGGGGCGCAGCACAGTGGTGTAATTGAAAGCGAGGTAGGCCAACAATACGCCAACTAGCACAACGCCGAGGAGAATGACCAGAAGCTGCCAGCGGATGTAACGAGTCATAATTTATTCAGAAGCACACCTTGCATGATATAACGCCCCGAGAACACAATCTCATTCCCGAGGCGCATATGCTCAAAATGGAGCGACTTGCGAAGTCAGCCGACGACGATGACGTTGATAAGAGTGATGACAAAAAAGGCAATGGAGAGACCAACGGTGATGTTAAAAAGCGTGCGCTCAAGGCCACGCCTGGTTTGATAGATGGCATTCGACGTACCGCCAAACACGCTCCCACCCAAGCCTCCCCGTCTGGTCTGCAACAGAATAATGACGATTAGGGCCAAGCTGATGATAATCTGAGCAATGTTAAGATAGGTTCCCATACTTGAATTCCTCCTGGTCAAAAAATTTTACAATCAATCTGCCAAACTCATGCAAGTGGGGATTATAACATACTGAAGGCTTCCCAGCAAGGTCAAGCCGTTTGCGGTTTTCGAAGCGATTCCAAGGCCCTCCAGAGGCCACCAGAGGC
>CAZANJ010000049.1:0-12120 GCA_964486415.1 uncultured Anaerolineales bacterium | reverse complement strand
ATGGACGTCGGGCGCAGCGATGTCGCCGTTTGGAACTTGGACCACAGCTTTCTCTCACGCCAGTTGATCGATCACCTCACCGCTGACGGTGATTTCGTCGTCGTGGCTAACGTGCAGCGAGCGGATGAGATCGAACCCTTGTTCGCACAAGGCCGCGCCGACTTGGTGCTGGTGATACCGCATGGCCTCGCCGAGGCCATGCTGGACGGCGGACCAGCCGAGCTTCACTGCATCGTCGATGGCGCCGATGCAGTCGCCGCCAGCCAGACCCTCGCGCTTCTGGAGGGGCGAGTGAACGCTTTTGTAGCGAAGATCGCGGATCCCAATCTACTGAAGAATGCCGCCCCTCATCTCCAGTTGAGTTCTTTGAGCGTTCGGGATCGTGCCTGGTACAATCGAGCGCTGAAGTCCCTGGTCAGCATGGTGCCCGCGATGCTGGCCATCATCCTCTGTATGCCAGCCCTGGCCCTGGCGCTGGCGCTTGCTCGCGAGAAGGAGACCGGTTCCTTCGAGAGCCTGATCGCCACGCCTGTGCGGGGGACCGAATACCTGTTCGGCAAGCTGTTGGCTTATCAAGCCGGCGGGTTGGTGAGCGCTGTGCTGGCCTGGTTAGTTGCTACCATATGGTTCCGCGTGCCTTTCCGGGGCAACTTTTTGGCCTTTCTTCTGCTCACCGCTGATTATATGATCGCCAGTATGGGCTTCAGTTTGATGATAGCTAACTTTGTCCAAAATCAGCAGACTGCCATGTTCTTGATTCTGATGATCTTCTTCGTGCCCAGCTTCTTCATCTCCGGCCTGCTGCTCCCGATATCCGATCAGTTAATCGTGCGGGCTATTGCCTATGCCTTGCCCTCCACTCATTTCATCACTATCTGTCGCGGTCTGTTTCTGAAGGGCCTCGGCCCGCTTGCCCTTTGGAGACCCGCCCTGGCCCTGCTAGGCATCGGTGTCGCATCACAGATCGTCAGCCTGATGCTATTCGAGAAACGTTTGGGATGATGCAGATTGCATCATTCGCCATTCACTATGTTTATGCGTATCCGAAACTTGGTGCGGAAAGAACTGATCCAGTTGCGCCGTGATTGGGTGATGACGGCCTTCATCCTCACCCTGCCGGTCCTTCAGCTCGTTTTGCTAGCCCAGGCTACCAGCTCTAGTATCTCCAACTTGAGCGTGGCGGTGTTGGATCGCGATAACTCAAGCGCTAGCCGTGAAATCATCGCTGCCCTTGACAATCGGCAAGAGTTGAACGTGCGCCGCTTCCCAACTACATTGGAGGAGACCCGTCGCCTGCTTGATAACGGGGAAGCGACCTTGGCCGTCGTGATCCCGGTCGATTTCGATTCCGATCGGGCCAACCGCTTCCGCTCATCCTCCATCCAGCTCATTGTCGACGCCAGCAATGATGTTGTGGCCGATGTGGCGCTCGGCGCTGCTCGCAGCGTGATTGCGAGTTGCAACGTCGATGAGCCCCGGATTATGTCCGAGGGGGATTGGGGCTCTGTCATTGATCTGCATACCACGGTGCTTTTCAACTCCACGTTTGATGTCAAGTACTTCACTGTACCGGCGCAGGTAGGCTTCATCGTCTATCAGGTGACGCTCACGGTTGCCTCCATTGGCCTGGCCCGCGAGCGGGAGCTGGGCACTTTGGAGCAGTTGATCGTGATGCCCTTGCGTCGCGTCGAGCTGGTCATCGGCAAGGCCATCCCCGCTCTCATCGTCGGGATCTTGAACTTCCTGCTGATGCTGAGTGTGGCTATCTTTGGGTTTCACGTGCCGATGCGGGGAGGTTGGGCTTTGCTTCTCCTGTTGACCCTTTTGTTCATCATCGCTGAGATTGGCTACGGCATCTTAATCTCCAGCGTCGCCCATACACAACAGCAAGCCATCCTGTTCGTGTTCGTGCTGGCGATGATGGACATGGCCTTCTCCGGCTACCTGGTGCGGGTCAAGAATCTACCGACCGCGCTACGGATTATCGCCCTGATAGTGCCTTTCCGGCATTACTTGACCATCATTAGAGGGGTGATGCTGAAAGGTGCGGGGCTGAGTGCGCTCTGGCCCCACGCGGCGGCGATACTCTTCATGGGAGGATTGGTCATTCTCTTCGCGGTGCATAGTCTGAGCCGACGTTTGGACTGAGTTGTCCTTACAAACTCGCCAGCGCTTGCTCCAGATCGCCCAGCAGATCATCCGCCGCTTCGATGCCCACCGACATGCGCACCAGCCCATCGCCGATGCCGATGCGGGCACGTTCTTCTGGAGACAGCGCACGGTGGGATGAGTGGGCCGGATAGAGCATCGTGGTATGCACATCGCCCAGTGTAGTCACCGGGATGCATAGTTGCAGCGCCTCGAAGAATCGGAAAACCTCGCGCTGATCCGCCTCGTCGATCTCGAAGGCCACCATCCCGCCGTACCCGCGCTCGCCGAACAACAGCTTCGCCAGCGCGTGCTGAGGATGGGATGACAGGCCGGGATACAGCACTTGGCTAACCCTGGGATGTTTCTCCAGCCAATGAGCCATCTTTAGCGCATTTTCGCAGTGCTGACGCATCCGCAGCGATAAAGTGCGCATCCCGCGCAGCGCCAACCAGGCATCCTGTGGCCCTAGATTCCCGCCGGTTACCTTTAGCACCTCGAACAACTCCGCGCGACCAGCTTCTGAAGTGACCACGATGCCGCCCAGCACGTCGCCGTGACCGCTCAGGTACTTGGTGATGCTGTGGATCACCGCATCGGCGCCCAGCTTCAGCGGCTGGACCAGGCACGGCGTGGCGAAGGTGTTATCCACCAGCAGTGTGGTTCCGCGTCGATGGGCTATCTCGGACAGCGCGGGCAGATCGGCCACCTTGAGCAGTGGGTTGGAAATTGTCTCCACTATCAGAGCCGCCGGTGATACTTCCGCGCACGTTGCCTCCACCGCATCCACGTCTGTAGCGTCCACGAAGCGCACCGTGACCCCTTGCGAGTGTAGAAGCTGGGTCAGCAGCGAGTATGTAGCGCCGTAGATGTCCTGCGCTGCGACCACTGTTGCGCCCGTTCGTGCCCCTGACGCCAGCAGTGCTGCTTGAATGGCCGCCATTCCAGATCCAAACGCAAGCGCTGCTTCCCCTTCCTCCAGTGTGGCCACGGCTTCCTCCAGCGCGGTGACGGTGGGATTTCCGTAGCGGCCATAGACATAGCCCGACCGCGTCCCGCCGAAAACTCCATCCAGATCATCCATCGCCGGATAGCGATAAGTGACCGAGTGGTGAACGGGCGCGACCGTGGGCGTGAAATCGGGGCCAAGGGCGGGCTTGCCAGCGTGGACGGCGCGGGTTGGTAAGTGGTATTGAGTATGTTCTAATTCATCTATAGTCGACTCGGCTACTTTTGTGCTCATCGTTTATTCCTCCTCCATTCTCCATTCTATCGCTCCCTACCGAGCAGCTTTTGCGCCAATTCGTGTAGCAAATGGGCCGCTGGCTCTCTTAGCTTCGCCTCGTTCAATGCGGTCAGTGCCTGTGTGTGATTTTCACGCGCCAGGCGCAGTGTATTCTCGCGGCTGCCTGTCTCATCCAGGATCCGCTTCGCGCGGTCAAGCTCGGCCTCCGAGAGGGTCTCTTGAGCCAGTAGGTCGCGCAGTTCCGCGCTGCGTGCCAGCCCGTGAACGAGGGGCAGTGTCTTCTTGCGCTGGATGATGTCGGCGCCGACCGGCTTGCCCGTTAGCTCCGGATCGCCCCAGATGCCTAGAATATCATCCTTCATCTGGAAGGAGAGCCCCAGGCAGCGCCCGAAGGCGTGCAGGCGCTCACGCTGAACTTGGGGGGCTTCTGCGATGAGCCCGCCCATCTCGCAAGCACAGGCCGTCAGCGCGGCGGTCTTCCCCTCGACCATGGCCAAATAATCGCCGGTTGAGACCTCGGCGCGTCCCTCGAAACCGATGTCGAGATACTGGCCTTCGGTCAGAGCTAAACATGTGCGGTTGAACATGGCTGCGGCTTCCACAATAGCCTTCGCCTTCACGTCGCGTTCGACGAGGCGCAGCAGGGCAATTTGGGCCAGTGTGAACATCGCGTCGCCAGCATTGATCGCTTGCGCCTCTCCCCAGATCGACCAGACGGTGGCCCGTCCCCGGCGAGTATGGTCCTGATCCTCAATATCGTCGTGGATCAGAGAGAAATTATGGAGCAATTCGATAGCGCTTGCGGCCGGGAGAGCCTGTTCCCAATCGCCGCCGCAACCCTCGCAGGTGAGCAGGCAGAGCACAGGGCGCACACGCTTGCCGCTCGGAGCGTGGCAGGGCTCGAATGAGGAATCGGCCCAGCCCAGGTGATAGCGCAGCATGCCGAAGAGCTCAGCGTGGCGCGAGTCAGTAGGTTGTACAACTGTGCTCATCTCAGCTTCGAGCGACGATAAGTAGCGCTTCAGATCTTTTTCAAGAAGCATGCATTACCCGCTTTCGCAAGAGTTGGGATATCGATGGCGCCGACGGCGAACATCGCCACGCGCAACTGCTCGGTGAGTACGGCGATCATATCGATCACGGCGTCCGTCGATTCGCTCGCTTCGTGTAGGAAAGGCTTAGCGATGCCGCAGGCCGTGGCGCCCAGCGCGATGGCCTTGGCGATCTGAATGCCGTCACGGATGCCTCCGCTGGCGATGAGGGGCGTTTCCGGGGCGCCTCGGCGAGCCATCTGCAAACTCGTGGCGGTGGGAATGCCCCACTCACAAAAGGCCGCCGCCACTCGCCTCTGGCGCTCCGTCGTGGCGCGGTGCATTTCCACCTGGCTCCAGGAGCTGCCCCCACTTCCAGCGACATCGATGGCGGCCACGCCGGCCTCTGCCAACTGGTGGGCCACTCGCTCCGATATGCCGGCGCCGACCTCCTTGACGATCACGGGCACCTCCAGCTTGCAGCAGATGGCCTCGACTTTGGGCAACAGCCCGGCGAAGCGCGAGTTACCCTCCGGCTGGAGCGCCTCTTGCAGTGGGTTGAGATGCAGGATGAGCGCGTCGGCCTCCACCATCTCCACAGCGCGTTGGCATTCATCTAGCCCGTAGCCGTAGTTCAACTGGATCGCGCCCAGATTTGCCAACAACAAAATGTCGGGAGCGACCTGGCGCACCTGGTAGGTATGCGTCAGGGATGGATCTTCGATGGCCGCGCGTTGCGAGCCAACTCCCATCCCGATTCCGGTCTCTTGGGCTGCTTCCGCCAGGCGTTGGTTGAGGAGGTTGGCTTCTGGTGTGCCGCCCGTCATCGAGGAGATGATGAGGGGCGCGCTGAGGCATTTTTCCAACAGCGTCGCGGTGGTATCGACATCCTCCAGGTTGAAGCCCGGCAGAGCACAGTGTATGAATTGGTGGTGCTCGAGGCCGGGTGAGACCTTTTCGGAGGTGACATCCTCGTTTAAGCTGATGCGGATATGGTCGGATTTTCGTTGTTGGTGCATAATCACCTTTTCCAGCGTAACCCGTGGCTGACTCGCGTGTTACTTATGGCGGGTGGTATGATACTCGCAGCGTGAATGGTTGTCAACCGCCGATGCGGTTTGACAAACTTTTAGCTGAGTGTAGAATATCATCGTTTGGGATAAACTTAGTTACATAATTGAGGAGGTAAGGTAAATGGCAGATACATTTGAAAAGATCAAGGATATTATAGTTGATCTGTTGGGTGTGGAGCCGGAAAAGGTCACACTTGATGCGGATTTCCGTGAAGACCTGGGCGCAGATTCTCTAGATCTCGTCGAGCTGATTATGGAGTTCGAGGACTCCTTCGGCGGTACGATCTCTGATGATGAGGCGCAGCAAATCGAGACAGTCGGTCAGGCCGTGGAGTATGTCGCGGAGCGTATGCCCGCTGACTGATCCCTTATTTGTAGGTTGACGTACAGTGCAAGGCTATCGGCGGTGCGCCGATGGCCTTTTATTTTGCCTCTGTATGTGTTATACTTTGTACTCGTCCTGTTTGGTTTGCGCTTTTGGCTCTCTGGGATGAGGGGCCTGAAAGCTTAACTTGAGAGCTCTTTGGGATTTCGCGTGGCGTCAGCCGTGCTCGGCTCGGATTGCCAAATCCGAGCCACATTTAGGGACAAAGTGACGCTGTGCCACAAAATGCGGGGATCGGCAACCAAAGGTTGCACGCAATCCCCTTAGAGCGAAACCCGCGAAATCCTAGAGACCCAACTTAAGGAGGATTTGTTATGGAGTGTAACATTGAGGAGAACCTGGCGCGATGTAATTGCACCTATGAGCCCTGTTCCAAAAAAGGCAAGTGCTGTGAATGTATTCAGTATCACTGGCGGATGAAGCAATTGCCCGCCTGTCTCTTCCCGCCCGATGCGGAGCGCACGTATGATCGCTCCCTGGCCAATTTTATCCGCATTTATAGCGATCGCGTGTGATGAATTACGTCGCTTCGCTTACAGCGTGGGAGCTGGCCCGCTTCAGAGTTGCTTGTAGCAGAGGCGGCTCCCACGCCGCCGGATTGGTATGGAGTGCGATTGAATGAAGATTGGGCGATTGGGAATCTGTGCTGTCGCGATCATCGTCGCCTTGTTGTTACTGAGAGGCGCGAACGGACGCGCTGAGCCCCTCGCCGAGGTTGCTCCCCATCTGGGTTACGGCGTCAACCTCTGCTATCTCTCCAATCTTGAGCCCGTCTTCGCCCCGTTGGATTTCGACTGGGTCAAGGTCTATGAGCGCTTCGAAACCATGCCCTCCGAACCGCTCCCCTACTACGTCTTGTACCGCATCGACATCAGCCACGGCGACCGCTGGACTGATTACAACGGGAACTACCGCCCGAATTTCGATAAGATACGCCAGGACGTGCATGCCATCGCCGTTCAGGGGCTGGGCCTGGTGGATGCCTATGAGATCGGCAATGAGCCTAACATGGAATGGCAGTGGATGAATCAGCCGCCGGACCCCGCCGATTACGTGGAGGTTTTGCGCATCGCCTACGAGGAGATCAAGGCCGTGGACCCCGATGCCATCGTCGTCAGCGGTGGGCTGGGTCCGGTGGGACGCATCAATAATACCTGCGAACCGCGGCCAGAGTGCTTTTGTGCGGCCAATTCCGGCGTGACCTATTCCGGCAACAATTGCTTCACGATGGACGAGCGCCTCTACGCCCGTGAGATGTTCGCGCGTGGGGCGGGTGAGTACTTTGATGCCTTTGGCTATCATCCCGTCGGCTATGCCTACGAGCCAGAGCGCGCCCTGGAAGACCTGCCGGAGGACGATAATGGCAATGGCTTCGCCTTTCGCAGCGCCGAAGTGATGCGCGAGATCATGCTGGAGTACGGCCTGGACGATAAGCCGATGTGGGCCACCGAGTTCGGCTGGCTACGCGACCCAGCGGAGGATGGACATGGCGAGTGTCACAACAATGATGCTTTCAAGGGCGCCGAGTGGTATGATCTGCCGGAGGTCACTCAGGCCAATTACTTCACCCGTTCCTTTCACTACGCCGACGAAAACTGGCCCTGGATGGGCGTGATGTTCATCTGGAATCTGGACTTTCAGGAGAAGTATTGGGTGTGCGATCCCGGTCGCTACTTCTCGGTGCGCAAGGATAATGGCACGTGGGAAGGCGCACCCGCGTTGGCCTATTCCGCGCTGGTCTCGATGACCAAGCGCCCGGTTGGGCTCTTCCCTCGGATGATGATCACGCCCACGCGGCTCACCTTCGACGCCGATGTCGACGCGCCGCGCACCTTCAGCGCCACGGTGACGCCGCTGAACACGGGTTCCAGCACATTCACCTGGACCGCTTCGGCAGCGACGGGCATGCCATTGACGCCGACCTTGCCGGTAACACAAGGCATCCAGGGGCAGCCGCTGACGTTGACGGTCGATAGCGCTGGCTATGCCATCGGTGTGTTTACCGGGTGCGTCACTGTGACGGCCACGTCGACCGATGTGCTGGATGTGCCCCAGGTTGTCACCGTCGTTTTGCGGGTCGAATCCTACCCGCCGCATCTGGCCCTCGTGCCGGATGCGCTGACTTTTATGGTTGACGTCGATGCGCCGGGGGTTTTCACCTCCACGCTGCATCCCCGGAATATCGGCTACCATGTACTGACCTGGACCGCGTCGGCGGCGACGGGGATGGCGCTGACGCCCACGCTGGCCATCACCAGGGGCTCACAGTCCCAGCCGCTGACGGTGACGGTTGATAGCGGCGGCTATACCACCGGCACCTTCACCGGTTGTATCACCGTGACGGCCATGCCGACCAATGTGCTGGGCTCTCCCCGTGTCGCCCCGGTGAGGATGCTCGTAGTGCCGGAGGTCTATCATACTTATCTTCCCATTCTGCTTCGCAGGAGGTTGTGATGGCGTTATCCAATATGCTGGGTGGAGAGTTGTTGCTCTTTGTCGGGGTAGGTGTCGGATTGCTCTTGTTGCTCTTCATCCTCAAAGCAGTGCTCAAGTTGACCAAAACCTGCCTCGGCCTGGGATTTTTGGGCATTGTAGTCATTTTAGCTGCTCTGTTTTTCTTGGGTAGCTGAGATACCAATATCGCCGGATGCTCCAGGCGCTCGGTCATCTGTTACGGCGGCGCAGAGGCTTCGTGGGGTTTCGAGGCAAGTTAAAAGTCGTCGGCTATGGAAAGCCAACCTACATAGCCAGAGGATGTAGGGCGGGTTTCCATACCCGCCGCTTGGGGTTGATGAGTTCGCACAACGCCGCAGAGCGCTTCTGGCGGCTTCTGGAGGGCCTTGGAACCGCTTCGAATTCCCGTCGATTCAGTTCCTCGGCAGTACCCGGCTCCTCCGCCGTGAGCCAGGCTTTGAGATCGGCGGGCGGAATACCCTCCACGATCATCGTCAGCGGACCCAAGCGGTCCGCGAGGCCCCCCCGATTCTGTCCAGGTAGATGCCAGGATAGCCCTGATTGATTGTCGGGTTTTCATGATTTATAACCCATGCTATAATCATTAAAGTGAAGTGCGTTAGGGGGGAGAGGCCAGTGTCGCTTATGGAGAGAGATATCCTGTCTGGGCGAATGTCTTCTTGAACTTCCTCGATAGAAAGACTGCATAAGTAGCACGCTCTCGCGAGTGTAATGCCTTCGTAATGTTTTTGGTATGGTATCTCCTGAATTTGCGATTAGTTTCTGGGGTATAATATTCTGTACAAGGCGATATGGGCTTAAACAAGTTTGCTATAAAGGGGACACGTCAAGGGTTGTTGGTTACCTTGGAGGATGACTGGAACGTGGGTATGCATGCTTTAGCCTCTTCGCTTGATGCTAATCCAGCTTTCTTCCGTGGTGGGCGTATGGCTCTTGATGTGGGCTGGCAAGAACTGAAACATTCTCAGATTAGAGATCTGCGCACGCTGTTGGCGCGTCACGAGGTCGAGTTGTGGGCTGTGCTTAGCTTAAATCAGGTCACCAAGTCCTCTGCGCGAGAGTTGGGCCTGGTAACTGAGCTGACCCTTTCCCCCTCGGATGTAACTGAGAGTGAAGTCGAGGAAGATCAAGGTCTGCTATCGGATGGGCTCGTCGTGCGGCGCACTCTTCGTTCTGGGCAGAGCTTGCGGCATCCTGGGCATATCGCGATTATCGGAGATGTCAACCCCGGAGCGGAGGTGGTAGCGGGAGGGGATATTGTGGTTTGGGGACATGTGCGCGGCTTGGTGCATGCAGGGGCATTTGGAGATGAGGATGCTGTGGTTTGTGCTTTAGACCTCGTCCCCACACAGCTTCGCATCGCTGGATATATTGCACGCTCTCCTGAAGAGCGAAAGCGCGACCCGGTGCCGGAAATGGCTTTAGTGAGAAAGATGCAAATCATAGCCATTCCCTGGTATGGCGGCGACTCAAGAAGGGTGGGGTAAGGAATTTCTTAATGAGTGCAAGAGTAATTACTATTACCTCTGGCAAGGGAGGTGTGGGAAAAACCACACTCGCAGCCAATCTGGGCGTTGCATTGGCAATGCGAGGTCATAACGTGGTTACTATCGATGCTGATGTAGGCCTTCGTAATCTTGATGTGATGCTCGGTCTCGAAAATCGCATCGTCTATGACTTGGTTGATGTAATTGAGGACCGCTGTCGATTACGTCAGGCGCTAGTGCGTCATAAGCAACTCTCTGAGCTATTCTTGTTGCCAGCTGCCCAGACACGTGACAAGAGCTCTGTAAAGCCCGCTGACATGGTAAGGATTTGTGATGAATTGCGCGAGCATTACGATTTCGTTATAATCGACTCGCCAGCCGGCATCGAGCAGGGATTTCGCTACGCTATGGCTCCCGCCGATGATATGATCGTGGTCACCAATCCAGAGGTGCCAGCAGTGCGGGACGCGGACCGTGTGATTGGTCTGGTCGAAGCGGATGAGAAAGGTCCTGCTTTTCTAGTCGTAAACCGCGTTAAACCCGTTATGATGGAAAGAGGCGAAATGCTCGGCATCTCTGATATCGTTGAATTGCTGGCAATTGAGCTTCTGGGTATTGTGCCAGAAGAGCCCGGGGTTTTGATCGCTGCAAATCGTGGCGAACCTCTTGCTATGTCCCGTGATAGCTCCGCAGCCGGTCGGGCGTTTCATAACATCGCCCGTCGATTGCATGGGGAGGATGTGCCGTTTCAGCCCTTGCGCGAGCGGGGTCTCCTCAAGCGAATTTTTCACTTTGTGAGCCCAAGAAGGAGTTTACTATGACGGCATTTCTAGAACGTTTGACAGGCCGTCGGCGCGAATCATCCAGTGGTACAATTGCAAAGGAACGCTTGCGCTTGGTTTTGACCCACGACCGATCGGGTATTTCACCCACTATGCTGAATAAGCTCAAGGATGAAATTATCCAGGTGATATCGCGTCATGTCTCAATTGACGTCGAGGGCGTTCAAGTATCTATCTCCCAAAGCGGTCACGAATCCAGCTTGGTCGCGGACATCCCTTTGATGGACCGAAATAAAGGGTACAAAGGATAAAGTGGCGAGATCTCGTGTTTGGCGTCACTTCGACTATGTGCTGCTCATCGTGACCATCCTGCTCTCTGCTTATGGCGTGGTGATGGTTTACAGCGCCAACCTGGGCAGCCTCGACCCACGGCTTCAGGGCCTGTGGCGTCGGCAGGCCATTATCGGGGCTGCCGGGATCGGGCTTGTCTTTTTGCTCGCTGCTTTTCCCCGCGATTACCAGTGGCTCGGTGACTTTTGGTGGTTGGTTTACCTGATTGCCCTTGTCCTGCTGGTGGTGACGCTTTTTCTGGGACAAAGTGAGATCGGTCAGGTGAGCAGTTGGATTGACCTGGGCTTCGTTCGCTTCCAGCCTTCGTTCTTGGCGATGGATCTGCTCGCTATAGCAGTGGGATCGGTGCTGACTCGCCGAAGGAAGCACGGCTCACCTAATTATCCTCTCTTTGGGACGCCAAAAACTAGCCTGGGCGAGATGATCTCCGGGCAACCGGATCTTACCGGTTATCTCATCTCCGCTGCTATGACCTTTATCCTGGCCGGGTTGGTTTTTCTCCAGCCGGATATGGCTACCGCTGCTGTGCTGGTGGCGATGTGGCTGTCTATGATTTTCGAATCGAACGTGGAGATTCGATACCTGTTGCTGACGGCGGCGGTGGGCATCGGTGCCATCTACCCGCTCTGGAAATTGATAGGGGCGCTTGAATTCAGCTATATGCAAGATCGTATTTTAGGCTTCCTGAATCCTGGCGCTGACGTTGGCGTTGCTTATCAACTTGAGCAGGCCGCCATTGCCATCGGCTCTGGCGGAATATGGGGTAAGGGATTGGCCCAGGGCACACAGAGCCAGTTGCGCTATCTGCCGGTGCGCCATACCGATTTCATCTTCGCCGTCACTGCGGAGGAACTCGGCTTCGTCGGCGTGATGGTGTTGTTTGTCCTGTACCTGGTGCTTTTTCTTCGCTTGCTGCGGATCATCATGATCGCTGCGGACCCCTTCGGCCGCGTGCTGGTGGCCGGCGTGCTGGCGATGATCCTGGCCCAGCTTGTAGTCAACGTTGGCATGAACCTGGGGCTGTTGCCCGTGGCTGGATTACCATTGCCCTTCATCAGTTATGGACCTGCTTCACTTTTGACCTCTATGATCGGCATCGGAATGGCGGAGAACGTCGCTATGCGTCACCGTAAGCTGGAGTT
>CAZANJ010000048.1:0-12138 GCA_964486415.1 uncultured Anaerolineales bacterium | reverse complement strand
AGGGCCGGCAAGTTGGTTTGCAAGAGGGCCTGCAAGAGGGCCGGCAAGAGGGACAGCAAACGGGCTTGCGGCAAGGTATCCTGCGGCTACTGAAAGTGCGATTTGACCCAGGCACAGAAATTGTGGTAACCCTGAAGGATCAGTTGCAAACCATAACTGACCTGTCTGTCCTGCAAGACTTGCTTGTGGACGCGGCCTATGTGGAGGATTTGGAATCTTTCCGCGCTATATTGGAGAAATGTGAAACGTAAAACGTGAAACGTAAAAAGACAACAGTTACGCATTACGTTTTACGCATTACGGACTTACACAGAGTTGCACAGAGAATGCACGGAGTTACCCGGAGATGATTTTTACCTTGCTCAATTCGTTAGATTCAGCAGGATTGCCCACAATGTCTCTCTCTTGTCGTTCTCTCTGTGTATCTTTGTGCCTACTCCGTGTTACTCAGTGTAAACGTTTTACGCATTACGATTGGAGAACCCTATGCCAACTTTACAGGACAAAATCGCCGACCATACCGCCCACGTCGCCATTATCGGGCTGGGCTACGTCGGCCTGCCGCTGGCCACGGCTTTCGCCAAGGCCGGCTTTCGCGTCACCGGGATCGAGGTGGATGAGCAGAAGGTGGAGGCCATCAGCGTCGGGCGGAGCTACATCCCCGACGTGCCCGACGAAGACCTCGCGCCCCACGTCGAATCGGCCCGCCTGGACGCCACGCTGGATTATGACGTGCTGCGCGACGTGGACGCCGTATTCATCTGCGTGCCCACGCCCTACGACGCTCAGCGCGCGCCCGATCTGGTCTACATCCGCTCCGCCAGCGAGTCGATCCATTCGCGCCTCAGTCCAGGCCAACTGATCGTCCTGCAGAGCACCACCTACCCCGGCACCACAGAGGAGGTCGTCCAGCCCATCCTGGAGCAGAGCGGGCTCAAGGCCGGCGTCGATTTCTACCTGGCCTTCTCGCCGGAGCGCATCGATCCGGGCAACGAACAATGGACCGCCTACAACACCCCCAAGGTGGTCGGTGGCATCACTCCGGAATGCACCCAACTGGCGACCGATCTGCTGCGCCAGATGGGCGCACTGGTCCATCCCGTCAACTCGCCCCGCGCCGCCGAGCTGACCAAGCTGCTGGAGAACACCTTCCGCGCCGTCAACATCGCCCTGGTCAACGAACTGGCCCTGCTGGCCGAGCGCATGCAGATCGACTTCTGGGAAGTGATCGAGGCGGCCAAGACGAAACCCTTCGGCTTCATGCCCTTCTATCCGGGGCCGGGCGTGGGCGGGCACTGCATCCCCGTCGATCCCTACTACCTCTCCTGGAAAGCGCGGGAGTATGACTTCTACACCAAGTTCATCGAGCTGGCCGCCGAGGTCAACCAGGCCATGCCCTACCACGTGGTGGAGTTGGTCTCCGAGGCCCTTTCACAATGCGGCCTTCCGCTCAAGGACGCGCGGCTGCTGGTGCTGGGCGTGGCCTTCAAGCCCGACATCGACGACGCGCGTAACTCCCCCGCAGAGCGCGTCATCGAACTGCTCCTGAACCGGGACGCCGACGTGCGCTACCACGATCCCTACGTGCCGCGCTTCCGCATCGGCAACGACGTCTTCCATCGCCAGAACGTGGTGCTGGAATCGGTGCCTTTGACGGATGAGGAACTGGTCGCCGCAGATGGGGTCGTCATCGTCACCGGGCATCGCAGCCTGGACTACGCGCACATCGTCGAGCAAGCCGCCCTGATCGTCGATACCTGCAATGCCACCGCCGGCGTAACCCACAATCGAGAGAAAATCACCCGTCTAGGCGTCCCAATGACGCATGACGCATGACGAATGACAAATGACGAATGGCTGAAGAGCGAGCATCTGCGCTTCCCCGTCTGGAAGTACCTGCTGAGCTGCATCGCGGGCAAGGTGCTCAAGAACGTCGCCTTCGCCCTGGCCGGTTATCACGGCGTAGAATGGATAATCAACATCAGTTGACATAATGGGATAGGATTGCTAAAATACAACGGCTTGAAAGCCGGGGCGAAAATTAGCAACAAGACCAGCACCGCCTGCTTAAAGGCGGTGTAAATTAAAAAGGAGGTAGCAATGGCGGAGGAAGTCGTCGTTACATCTGTGGAAAGCGAAACGATTACCGAGGACGATAAACTGTGGGCGCTTTTGAGTTACATTTTCTCTCCCCTGATCGGCATCATCGTGCTCTTGCTCGAGGATAAGAAAGATCGACCATTCATCAAATACAACGCCGTCATCTCCATCATCCTGGGGACCGTGGCGATCCTTCTCAGTTGGGCCTGCATCGGCCTCCTGGTCTGGTTCTACGCCATCTACCTGGGCATCAAGTCCTACCAGGGCGAGTGGGTCGAAGTGCCCCTTGTTTCCGATCTGGTGCGGGATCAAGGTTGGGCATAAACGCTCCTGGTGAAAGTGCGAGAAGCCCTTCTCCCTTCGGGGTAAGAAGGGCTTTTTATCTATGGCCTTGAACACTAAACGCTGGAGCGTGGCCCAGCCCGCTCCGCCCGAACACTTTGCCCGTCTTCCCCATCTTCATCGCCTGATCGTCCAGACGCTCTACAATCGGGGCATCATCGACCCGGACGACGTGAGCGCTTTTCTCGATGGGCGCGGGGCTGGCGCGATCAATCCTTTCACCCTGCCCGATATGGCGCCCGCCGTCACGCGCTTGCGAAAAGCTTTGCGCGACGGCGAGCAGATCGTTGTCTATGGCGACTTCGACGCCGACGGCGTCACCGCCACGGCCCTCTTGACCCAGACCCTGCGCGCGCTTGGCGGCCACGTGCGCCCCTACATCCCCCACCGCGTGGATGAGGGGTATGGCCTCAACGAGGATACGCTGATCAAGCTGGCCCAGAAGGGCGCGCGCCTCATCGTCACCGTCGATTGTGGCATTCGTGCACACAAGGAAGTCGCCGCCGCCAATCGGCGTGGCCTCGAAGTCATCATCACCGATCACCACACCGTCGGCTCCCGGCTTCCCGATGCCGTCGCCGTGATCGACCCCAAGCGGCCCGATAGTCGCTACCCCTTCAGGGAACTGGCCGGTGTGGGAGTCGCCTACCGGCTGGCCCAGGCCCTCCTGCGCACCCAGCGTAAGCTGCCCCTTGTGGACGATATCGCTCTGGTGGAGGATGATCTGCTGGACCTGGTTGCTCTGGGCTCCGTGGCCGATCTGGTTCCCCTCGTGGAAGAAAACCGCGCTCTGGTGCAGCTCGGCCTGGAGCGCCTCAATCGCATGGAGCGACCGGGCATCGCTGCGCTCTGTCAGGAAGCGCGCCTTAAGCCGGGTGAGGTGAACTCCACCGCCATCGGCTACGTGCTGGGGCCGCGCATCAACGCCGCCGGGCGCTTGGCCCACGCCGAGACCGCCTATCATCTGTTGTCGACCGACGATCCGGCCGAGGCCGGAGAGTTGGCCCAGGCCCTGGGCCGCCTCAATCGTGATCGCCAGGAACTCACGCGCGAGACCTACGAGCGCATCCGGCAGCAGGTGGCCGAGTCACAGGGGGATGACCTGCTCCTCTTCGCCTCCGCCCCGGACTTCGTGGCTGGCGTCGTGGGGCTGGCCGCCGGTCGCCTCGTCGAGGAGTTCTACCGCCCGGCCGTCGTCGTCGAGGTGGGGGATGAGATCAGCACCGGCTCCTGTCGTTCCATCCCGGACTTCCATATCGCCCAGGCGCTGGATGAGTGCGAGGATTTACTCGATCACTACGGGGGACACGCCGCTGCCGCCGGTTTCAGCGTGAAAAACGCCAAACTGGATGAACTGGCCGTGCGGCTGCGGGAGATCGCGAACGATAAGTTGGCCGGGGCCGAGCTGGAGCCTCTGCTCCGAATCGACGCGGAGGTCGAGCTGGGCAAGATGACGTGGGACCTGGCCAAGGCTCTGTCCCGGCTGGAGCCTTGTGGGCAGAAGAACCCCCAGCCCATCTTCCTCAGCCGGAACGTCCACGTTCGGCATTGGCGCGCCGTGGGCAAGGAAGGGCGACACCTCAAGCTCGGGCTCACGGATGGGCGGGCGACCTGGGACGCTATCGCCTTCCGGCAGGGCGCCTGGGCCGGCGAACTTCCCGATCGCGTCGATCTCGCCTATCACCTGGAGGTCAACGAGTGGAACGGTCAGCGGCGGCTCCAGCTGAACGTGCAGGACATCCGGTCATCAGCTCAGGAGTGAGGGGGAGAAAATCGGTTCACCCTCGCCCAAGTACAAATGCATTTATCCATTTGCTTGGCCTATCAGCTCCCTCTCCCCCAAGGGGAGAGGGCAGGGGTGAGGGGGAGAGCGAAGTAGCTGAGAGGGAAAGAACAAATCTGGAGAGAAAATGAAAGTTTTAGTCACCGGAGCGGCCGGCTTCATCGGCAGTCACGTCTCGGAGGCCCTTCTGGCTCGTGGCGACAAAATCGTCGGGCTCGATAACTTCAACGATTACTACGATCCCGCCCGCAAACGGGCCAACGTCCGGCCCGCGCTCGCCCATCCCGAATACCGCCTTGTGGAGGGCGACGTGCGCGACACGGAGTTGCTGAGCGAGTTATTCGAGCATAACCGCTTCGACAAGGTCTGTCACATCGCGGCGATGGCCGGCGTGCGCTACTCCATCCAACATCCCGCGCTTTACGAATCGGTCAACGTGGGCGGCACGCTCAATCTGCTGGAGCAAGCCCGCCTTCACGACGTGCGGAACTTCATCTTCGCCTCTTCCTCCTCCGTTTACGGGGCCAGCACGCCGCCGCCCTTTCGCGAGGACGCCTCGGTCAACCGCCCCATCTCCCCCTACGCCGCCACGAAGGTGGCCAAGGAGGTGCTGGCCTACACATACCACCATCTTTATAACCTCAACTGCACCGGCCTGCGCTTCTTCACCGTCTACGGGCCGCGTGGCCGTCCCGATATGGCGCCCTATCTTTTCACCAGGTGGATCGCCGAGGGCCATTCGCTGCGCCAGTTCGGCGACGGCAGCTCCCGGCGCGACTATACCTTCATCGACGACATCGTCGCGGGCGTGCTCGCTGCCCTCGACGCCGACCTGCCATACGAGCTGATCAACCTGGGGCGCGGTGAGACGATCTGCCTGAGCGATTTTATTCGTGTAGTGGAGAAGGTGGTGGGGCGGGAGGCCGTCATCGTGCAGGAGCCGCCCAAGCCGGGCGACGTTCCCGTCACCCACGCCGACATCACCAAGGCCCGCGAACTGCTGAGTTATCACCCAACAGTCTCCGTAACCGAGGGCATGCGCCGCTTCTGGGCCTGGTACCGAGAGGAAATAATCCCTTAGCGCTATCGCTCTCGCCGGATGTGCCGTCCGGCTCCCGCGCGAGATAAACGAATTCCAATGAACAAACCCAAAACCCGAAGGCAACTGACCAATTTGCGCATTTGCAATCTGCAATCTGCAATTTGCATATTTGCAATTTTTTCATTTTTAATTTGCTCATTTGTCATTCCTTCCCCAGTTGCCCAAGCGGCCCCTCCCGATCCCCGTTTTGGCGCGGTCGAGGCCTTTCGCGACCCCGTCGCGGCCGCCGAGGCGGGCGTGGGTTGGGAGCGCATTCTCTTCTACTGGTCGGAGTTGCAGCCCAACGGCCCTGAGGATTGGAACGGCTATCACGTGCCCGATGTGTGGCTGAATCAGGCCGCCGAGCAGGGGCGTGAGGTGGTCGGTCTGTTGAAGCACACCCCGGCCTGGGCCACCGATGGCACGCCGGGCTGTGGCGTCCCCCGTGGCCTGGAGCTGCCCATCGATGACCCCGGCAACCTCTGGGCCGCCTTTGTGCGTCGCACTGTGGGGATTTACGCCGGGCGCATCGACCGTTGGATCATCTGGAATGAGCCCGACATCGAGCCGACCTCATTTGGCTGCGAGTGGTGCGGCTCGATGGAGGAATACTACCGCCTGCTCAAGGTCGCCTACCTGGCCGCCCATCAGGCCAATCCCAATGTCAAAATCCATCTCGCCGCTGCGACCACGTGGCACAACCCGACCTATCTGCGGGATTTTCTCGCCGTGGCGACCCAGGACGTGGAGGGGGCGGAGCACGGTTATTTCTTCGACGCTATTTCCTTGCACATCTACTTTCGCACCGGGACCATTCCGCAGATCATCGACGCGGCCCGCTCCGCCTTGGCCGCCTATGGCCTCCAGAAATCCATCTGGCTCAACGAGACCAACGCGCCCTCCAATTCTGACCCGCCCTACTGGGAACTGCCGGAGGCTAACTTCGACATCTCGTTGGAGGAGCAGGCCAGCTTCCTGCTGCAATCCTTCGCGCTGGCCCTCAGTTCGGGCGCGGAGCGCGTCGCGGTTTACAAGTGGGTGGATAATGAGCCCCAGCCGGGGGTCGAGCCCTTCGGCCTCATCCGGGCCGATTACAGCCGCCGTCCGGCCTACGACGCCTTCCGCTTGATCACGAGCCATTACGCCGGCGTCGTCTCCGCCCAGGATGAGAGTCAGTCGCTCTACACAATCGTCACGCTCGACCGGGGAAATCTCACTACCCGCGTCCTCTGGGCGCGCACCGGGGCCGAGGCGGCGGTCTCACTCCCCGCGCTGGCGCCCCAGGCGTGGCTCATCGATCAGACGGGCGCGGAGCAGGTCATCGCGCCCGTGGATGGGCGATATGTCATCAACTTGCCCGGTGCCCGTTGCGCTGATAGTAGAGGGTGCATCATCGGGGGGCCGACATACTTGCTCGTCGAGGAGAATGGCGCTGCGGCGCTTCCACCGCAGGCGACCGCGACAATTTCTCCAACGCTCGCCAGCCCTTTGGAGGCCGACGCGCTGGATATAAGCGCGGGTCAGACGATAACGCTGACGGCGACGCCTACCCTTGCGCCGACCGCGACTCCCACTGCGACGCCGACTGAGTACCCCACGCCCACTGCTACGCCGACACCGTCGCCTTCCCCTACGGCGGCTCCATCGCCCACCGCCACACCATCCCCCACGCCAACGGCCACATCGACGCCCTCGCCCACTGCCACGCCTGTGCCGCCGACCGTTACCCCTACTCCCACACCGCCCCCGCTGACCGGGGTCAAACTGCCGTTCCCGTCCGCCTTTTTCGGGGCAGTGGCGTTGATGTCCTTCATCGCTTTGCTAGTCGCTTGGTCCCGGCGTGGCTGACGTTTCACCCATAAATATCCAACACGTCCCGCAGCATCGTCGCTGCCGAGGGGATGGGGTCTGTCTCCTCGATGATGGACGTGATGACGCCGTAGATGTCGGTGTAGAACACGACGCCCATCTGCTTGCTGCCCAGCCGCCCCAGCGGGTGATCGCCTGGCAATGGCGTGGGGGTTGCCGAGAGCGCATAACTTCCGTCGGGCCGACGCTCCGCCAGCGCCAGCAGCCGATACCGCTCGCCGCGCGATCGCGCAGCCTGTAGTTCCTCGGCGCTAAGGCCGGTGATGCCGAGGCGATTCACATCCTCCAGCCGGGCGGGGAAATCGAGCACGGCGTTGGCCAAGATCACCAGCTTGGCCGCCGCGTCCCAGCCTTCCAGGTCCCAGGAACCATCTCCTTCCAGCACTCCCGCCTCGCGGGCGCGGGCTGTGGCCGCCTCCCAGAGCAGTCCATCGGCCAGCATATCCATCACGTAGCCGGTGCATAGATTCGGCACCGCTTCCATCCGATGCACCACCGCGCCGCGCAGATCACTTTGCCCGATGTTCAGCGCGGGCAGGCCACCGGCTACCGTCCCATCGAAGCGCAGTTCCACCTTGTGCTCGGCAGCCAGTTCGTGTAGCTCTCGGTAGGCGGTCACCAATGGCCCCTTGTTGGGCGTCGCCACGTGCATACCTCGCCGCAGCGCGGTGCGGATGCAGCTCAGGCCCGGCTCGGCGCCCTCTTCCAGGTGGACCGGCGAGGCTTCCAGCAGCAGATCGGCCTCTGCGGTGGCGACCAAATCCGGCGCTTTCCAGCCTCGCTGGCCCACTTCAGGGTAATCCGCGATGCTGCCCCCGGAGCGCTTGAGCGCCACTATTTTATCCAGGTCAAGGCCGTCCGAGGGGGCGTAGGCCGCGCCTCGGCTATCGGCGGCCCCTACCGCTCGCAGCGCCAGCCCGTAGCGCTGGCGCAAAAATTCATCCTTCTGTTGTAAAATCTCACAAAAACGTCGGCCTAGATTGCCCAGGCCGATCAGCAAAAAATCAACGGATTGCATAGTTCACTTATCCTCTCATTTTCTCCGCATTAACCTCTCGGCCTCGGCGCGGGCGAAGTGAGCGCGGTAGGCCCGCGTCTCCTCCAGCAGCGCCCTCAAGCGTGCGGTGGCCTGGCTCAGGTCGGATTTGGGGTTCTTATCACCGATTTTCAGTCGCACCTCCCCATCTTCTTCGTGTAGCGCGATGTCGCCGTGGGCCGCCAGCCACTCCAGCCCGGCCCGTATCGTCGCCTCACGCTGTGCTGTGGCTGCTGCCAGCGCCCGGATATCGACCTGACCGCCTGTCGCGTTGATGGCCCGTTTGACCAGCCCGGCCAGGCTTCGCAGGAATACCTGCGGGTGATCTTGGTCAGAGGGATTCAGCCCGAAGAGATAGACCGTCTCCGGCGCAGCGGCTTCGAGCGCTGCGCGCAGTTCAGTGGGGCCGGGCGGCGTCGTCCAGATCACCAGGGCCGGCGCCGCTTCCAATTCATATCGGCTGTGGCCCCTTGTGTCCGCCGTTCCCTCTCCCCAGACCTGTACCCCATCTCGCCTCTGCAACTGCGCTAATAATCCTCGCGGATCCCGATGCCCCCGATAATCCTCAACCCGCAACCCGCGACTTGCAACCTGCAATCTCGAATCTGCAATCTGTACCCTCTCCCGCGCGTCGATCCATTCCACCTGCACCTGCCGCCGTCCGCGATAATCGCTGGCCCGCACCGTGTAGGCCAGATCGAATGGCCCCTGCGGGAGCGGCGAGCCGGCTCCGCGCCACCAGATCACTCTCTGGGATACGCCGGCCTCATCCTCGACCAGCAGGCGGAGATGCTCCCCGGTGCGTCCGAGTTCGGTGGAGCTTTTCAGCGCGAGGTTCCGGCTGGCGAGCGTCGGCGGCGGATTGCCCGGCCCGAAAGGCGCCAGTTGCTCTAAATCCTCCACCAGATCGAGCGTGAGGTCGGCCAGCGGCAGGTAGCCATCGATCTGTAGCGGTTCGGGCTCTGGTGGCTTCAAAAAATCTTCCTCATCTTTGAGGATCGCACGCCGGAACGTGGGGATGCGCTCCGCTTGGATCGACAGCCCGGCGGCCATCGGGTGTCCGCCGAAGCCCTCCAGTAGCTCCCCCTGGGCGGCGATGGCGGCGCTGATGTCACAGCCGGGGATGGAACGGGCCGAGCCTCGCGCCAGCTCGTCGGGCGGCGCGCTGATGAGAATCGTGGGGCGCTGATACTTCTCCGCCAGCCGCCCGGCCACGATGCCGATGACGCCGGCCGGCCAGGTCGGATGGCTCAGCACCAGGGCCCGCTCTTTCAGGCAGGATGAGTCCTGCTCGATTTGGGCCTTCGCCGTTTGAATGACCTGATCGCAAAGCAGCTTGCGGCGGGCGTTGAGCCCGTCCAGTTCGGTGGCCAGGATGCGGGCACGTTCCAGATCGTCGGTGGTGAATAGCTCGACGGCCGCGCTGGCGTCGGCCAGGCGCCCCAGGGCGTTGAGGCGCGGCGCCAGCTCGAAGCCGATGTGCTCCTCCGTGAGCCATTCCGGCCTCAGCTCGGCGATCTCCATCAGCACCTGTAGCCCCAGCCGCTCGGTGTGGCGCAGTGCCTCCAGCCCGCGCTGGAGCAGGTAGCGCGTGTCGTCCGTCTGCGTCGCCACGTCGGCCACGATGCCCAGCGCGGCCAGATCGAGATAGCGCTCCGCTTCCTCAACTCGGCCCGCCCGCTCGTAGAGGGCTTCCGCTAGTTTATAGGCGCAGCCCATCCCAGGGAGTTCGTGTAGCGGGTGTTTGTCGGGCAACATCTTGGGGTTGACCACCGCGTGGGCCGGGGGCAGGACGGGCGGCAGGTCGTGGTGATCGGTGATGACCACCTCCATACCGTGGGCCTGGGCATACTCGACCGCCTCGTGTGCGCTGACGCCGGTATCGCAGGTCAGCAACAGCTCGACGCCCTCGTCGATGAGGCGCTTCAGGGCGGGGATGTGGACTCCGTGGCCGCCCTCGTCCCGGGTCGGGATGTGATAGCGGACTTCGGCCCCCAGCTCCCGCAGCGTGGAGAGGAGCGTGGTCGTCGATGTCTGCCCGTCCACGTCGAAGTCGCCCCAGATGCAGATGCTCTCGCCCCGGCGGATGGCTTCCTCCAGCCGCTCGGCGGCCGCGGTCATATTCGGCAACTCGAAGGGGGATGCCGGCCGGTAGCTATGCGGATCGATGAAGGCTTTGACCTTCTCGACCGTGTTCAGCCCCCGGCGGAAGATAATCTTCGCCACCAGCGGGTGCCTTTCGGCGGCTGAAAACTCTGGCATAGCCTGCAGCTTGGCCGGCACGGGGATGTCCGAGGGTTCGAGCCATTCTTTGGTCGCTTTTATCATTTGTCTTCCGGAGCGGCCTCCAGTTCTGAGGGATCGGTGGCTGGCAACATGAAGGTGAATTCGCTTCCCTGGTCCAGTTGGCTATCGACCCAGATGCGCCCTTGATGTTTTTCGACGATGGTTTTGACGATGGAGAGGCCCAGCCCACTGCCGGCGATGTCTTTCGTCTCCGGGCTGTCGACGCGATAGAACTTCTCGAAGATGTGCGGCAGATCCTTGGGCGGGATGCCGATGCCGTCATCCTTCACCGTCACCGCTATTTGATCGCCCTCACTGGAGGCCGAGATGGTGATCTCTCCTCTCTCCGGCGTGTATTTGACGGCATTGCCGAGGAGATTGGATACAGCCTGTTCCAGCCGCAGCGGGTTGCCGCGCACGGGAAGCAGATCGGGCTCGATTTGCTGATGGATGATTTGCTCTTTGTGATCGGCTTGGCTTTGCAGGTCTATCACCACTTTCTCGATGATGTCTTCCCAGTAGCAAGCTTCCATATCCATGCGCACGCCGGCCTCAATGCGGCCTAAGTCCAGCAGGTCCGATATTAGCTCCGTGATCGTCGCCACGCTGCGCTGAATCTTGTTCAAGAACTCCATCTGTTGCTCGTTGAGCGGCCCGGCCGCGGGCAGCAGATCGGCGAAGCCACGGATCGAGGTCAGCGGCGAGCGCAGGTCGTGGGAGACGGTGGCGACAAACTCCGACTTCATGCGATCCAGCTCCTTGAGGTGGGTGATGTCCTGCATGACGGCCACTCGACCTACACCTGGGATGGGGGTGACGTGTGCGTTGAGGGTGCGGTCATTGGGGAGGGTAATCTCGGCGCGGGTGGACTTGGCGAGGGCCTTGGCGCGGTAGAAGGTGTTTTTTAGCAGTTCATCCTTTATCGCTTTCTCCATTGGGCGCCAGGTGGCGTCGCCTTTCACGCCGAAGGCTTCGCAGGCGGCCTTGTTGATCAAAAGCACACGGTCTTCCTCGTTGACCAGCACCACCGCGTCCGCCGTGTGGGTCAGCACCGCCTCCAGCCGCATGTGGGCGCCCATCAGCTCTTGCACCAGGGCGTCCTTTTCACGTCGCAGCCGCTCCTCGGCCAGGGCGCGGTCTATGGCCTCCAGCATTTCCTCGATCTCGAACGGCTTGATGACGTAGTCCCTCACGCCCAGCCGGAAGGCATTCACGGCCACTTCCTCCGATCCGTAGATCGTCGTCATGATGACTGGAACCTCATTCTCCTCTTCGTGTAGGGCTTTGAGAAGCTCAAGTCCGGTGAGGCCCGGCAGTTGTTGGTCTAGAATGATCAAGTCGGGCGCTTCGTGTAGCACAATCTGCAAGCCCTCATCGCCATCTCGCGTCGCCAAAGGCTTGTAGCCATAGGGCTTCAGGATGTGGTTGATGATGATGTCCTGATAGACCAAACTGTCGTCTACGACTAAGACTCGTTCGTTGGCCATTTCGATTCTCTCGCTTTTTGCTTGCTAATGGCGGTATTCGCTACCCTACACAGGTTTTTAGAGTCCCGAATTATGTCGAAAAATTATAAATGTAGGGCAGGTGTATCTACTCAGCCGCTCAAGCCGGGTGTGTCACCCGGCGTCTTTTGAACAG
>CAZANJ010000047.1:0-12343 GCA_964486415.1 uncultured Anaerolineales bacterium | reverse complement strand
GTATTGTATACGATCTTGGCTTATTTGCCTGTCCACTTTTTCGGGGGAACATCAGTGATATATCCCCGCAGATGTCTTGCCGAATCTCCTCTCAATAACGACGCAAAACCTCAGCCAGAATCAACGTTTGTGTCGAAAGCGGGGCGGTGATAAAATAGCGGGGCAACTCTTTCTCGAAGCAAGCCTCTGCGAGTTTCTAGAAAATCTGGAAAGGAGACGAGAACTCTTCCATAAAAACTAACACTAGCACAACTCGAACGCCACCTCTTTGAAGCGGCCGACATCCTGCGCGGCAAGATGGACGCCGCTGAGCATCAGCAGTAAACATCTTCGGCTTACTCTTCCTCAAGCGCGTCTCCGGCCCCTTCCAGGAGCTATAAGGGCCCATTATGGTGCCAGAAAATGGCTTTGTTTCCAGCTTACAACTACTTGAAAGGAGAGAAAAATGCGCAATAGCAAGGTAGCGAAAGCTCTGAGTATCTCGTTAGTCAGCGGCATACTGCTCGCGCTGGCTTTACTGAATAGCTTAGCCTTGGCGCAGACATCAGAGGAGGTGCAGTATTGGCTGGTCCTCGATTCGGCCAGGGAAATGGATGGTCCTCTGCCTCTGCTGCTGAATCGGCTGGCGGAGCTCAAAGTAGACGGTAGAATTTCGGACTTCAAGCCTGAACCACAGCGTAGTGCTCCGCAAGCAGCAAGCTGTGTGCAGGTGTTCGCTGCACCGCATATGTACGACGACCTGCGCCGCTTGCCGGGTGTGCTAGACGTGGTGAAGGAACTTCCTCCGCCCCCGCTGACATTGAGCGACTTCCATCTGCTGGCCGTGACCAGTGAGATAACCGGGGTAGTGACGGATGAGAGCGATGGACAACCGATCGCTGGAGCGGATGTAAAGGTTTACGATGGTGTTTCCTTCGCACTCCTCGATAAAGTTGGCACTGATGCCAGCGGACAATACACGGTCACTGTAACAGCCCCTTATAGCAGGGCCAAGGTGTACGCCGAATCCTCGGAATACAGACCCGAGTGGTATGAGGATAAGTCCTACTTCTCGGAGGCCAACGCAATCACGCTGCAAGCAGGTGGCGTGGTTACCGGGGTGAACCTGGCGCTGGAGCCAACAGGGGCTATAAGCGTGACTCTAACGCTGGATGGCGGCGGTGCGCCATCTGAAGTCAGCGTCGATGCCTGCGATGTGGAAACCGGATACATCGTCGATGGATGCCTGACTAATGACGCTGGACAGTGTGTCATCGAGGGCGTAGAGGCAGGGGTGTATAAGTTGCGCTTCTCGTCTTTCTACCTCCTTGGCCCTGGTGAGACTGGTATCGTGATGGAATGGTACGAGGACGAGGAGTCGCGGGACGCCGCTACGCCGGTGACCGTCACTTCCCAATTGACCACCGAGGTGACCGGGCAGGTTACGGAAAACGGTATCCTTAGCGGTACGGTGACCGATGAAAGTAGCGGTGCAAAACTGGCGGACATAGACGTAGAGGTCTATGACGTGGCTGGGAACCTGGTTGGATCTGATCTGACCGGCGACGGGTCGGGCTTTTTATGGCCGAAGCCTCTTGGGCAGTACTACATCCGCTTGAAACCTGGTACATACTGGGTCGATTTCGAGGATGAAGCGGGCATACTTTACCAATCCGAGTGGTACAGCGACGCTGCCTCAATGAGTGGAGCCGACTGGGTGACTATCACCAGTGGCGTGACAGCTACAGCCAGCGCTGCCCTCGCGCCCGTCACACCCACTGGCACCATTACGGGTCAAGTCACAAAGTTCGGCGGCAATCCACTGGAGGGAGGGATATTTGTCGGAGAGGAAATTGTCGTCGACCTCTACAACGCGGAGACTGGAAGCAAGTTGGGTAGGGCCTTGAAGTTTGAAGGAGACGGCAGCACTACATTGTACACCGCTACTGTACCCGCGGGCGAGTATAAGGTCCACTTCTCTCCGTGGTTCTATGCCAATGACGAGTGGTACAGCAACACGGATAGCATAAGTACAGCCACCGTCATCACTGTGACAGATGGCGGTATTGTTACCGACATCAATGCCGATCTGGAAGCGTGGGTGGAAGTCGCGACGGGCTGCATCACGGGCATGTTGACCAGTAACGGTGTGCCTGTGGCAGGCGAGGCGGATGTGTGCGCTTATCACGATGGGCTGAGTTACTGTTCCACCCTTGCACTGTCCGGGGGTGTGTACAAGCTCTGCAATCTGGAAGCGGGCGACTACAAGGTCAGCTTCAGTAAGTTCCCCTCGGCCACCACATGGTACAGCGACACCCTCTTCCGCTCCAGCGCGACTACGGTGTCGGTAACAGCCAACATCACCACACCTCACGTGGACGGCAATTTAGACGATCTGGGGGGCTGTATCAGCGGAAAGGTAGTTGACCCGGGCGGTGAGCCGGTGGCAGGTGCCTATGTCAACATTTACGACCCAGATGGCAACCGGATAAGCATCTGGGTAGGCTGGTGGGGTACTTATTTCGATGGTTACGTGGACTTGGACGATGATGGTGGATTCGTGGCCTGTGGCCTGCAACCAGGTGCATACAAACTGTGCGGAACCCAACACGATTGGATGACCGGGGAGGAAATGAGTGGTTGTAACGGCCCAATCACAGTCGCGGGTGGGGAGAGCACAGACGCTGGCGAATTGGTCATAGGTCATCAGCTCTATCTTCCGCTCGTGATGAGAAACAACGGCTAACGACATATTTGTTGGGCGTAAACACTCCGGGCTGGTCGATCTGGAGCAGCGCCGCTGGCTGGAGGAGGGCGCTGCATAATTTGTGACCTTGGGGTCTCGCTCTAAAGACTTTTAGCTGCGAGAAGCACATCGTAGCACAACGGAGGCAAACGACATATGAGACAACGGATTGAAGCGGCCATCGTGCGCATATACGCTTCGAACGGCGCTATCGTCGGTGCGGGATTTTTGACAGACGAAAGGCGAGTGCTCACCTGCGCCCACGTCGTCGCGACAACGTTGGGGATCTCTGAAGATACACCAGGCATACCGACCGATGAGGTGCTGTTAGACTTTCCGCTGATTGAACCTGAGCGCATGCTGGCTGCACGGGTCATCCATTGGGACGCCGAGCGCGACGTCGCCGCGCTTGAGTTGATTGACACGCCACCCGTCGATACCCACTCTGTGCGCCTGGTGACCGCCGACGATCTCTGGGGCCATGCTTTCCGCGCCTTCGGTTTCCCGGCCGGCTACGACGATGGCGTCTGGACCTCCGGCGTGCTGCGTGGTCGCATCGGCAGCGGCTGGGTGCAGATTGAGGATGTGAAGGAGCCCGGCTACTGGGTGCAGCCAGGCTTCAGCGGCACGCCGATCTGGGACGAGCAACTGGATGGCGTGGTGGGGATGGCTGTTGCCGCCGACACCGCCCGCGTCGAGCCCCACGATAGAATCGCCGGCCTGGAACTGGGGGGCGACGATTACGTGACCAAGCCCTTTCATCCGGGCGAGTTGCTGGCGCGCATTCGGGCCGTGCTGCGCCGCGCCCAGGGCGGGCCAGCTGCGTCGAACGTGATCCGCGCCGGAGGGCTGCTGATGGACACAGACGCCCACCGGGTCGAGGGCGGAGCCAGGAGGTACACCTGCCCCCACCGAGTTTGGCCTCTTGCGGGTCCTGGCCGAGCGTCCCGGTCACGCGCTGACCCGCTCGAGAAGGCCGAGATCGCGCGCCTGTACGACGAGACCCGTCTGTTGAGCCGTCTGGTGGAGGATCTGCGCGAACTGGCTTTGGCTGACGCCGGGCAGTTGGACTTGAACGTGCGGCCTAAAGACGTGGCCCAGGTCATTCGCCACACCGTGGACAACTTCGCGCTGACCGCCGAGGTACAGCAGGTGAATCTCTTTTGAACGTTTCTGGCACGCGGATCTCGCGCGAGCGCGTTCTGGGAGCGAACTGCCCCCCACACCGTTGAAGGAGCCGTGGCAATCGGCCTCAAGCTGCGCTTGGCAATCTCAGGCGTAGCCTGAGATACACAGCCTCCCGGAAACCGACAGACCGCCGCAACTCTAGCGGCGGTCTGTCCTTGGTGCCTATGTGCTGAATCTTCTGGCATCTACGTCAGACCTAATAAGATCAGGCGAGGTCGAAGCGGTCGAGGTTCATCACCTTGTCCCACGCTGCCACGAAGTCGTTCACGAATTTCTCCTGGGCGTTCGCACTTCCATAGACTTCCGCGATAGCCCGAAGTTGGGAGTTGGAGCCGAAGACGAGATCGACGCGGGTGCCCGTCCACTTGAGCTCACCGGTTGCGCGATCCCGCCCCTCGAACACGCAGTCGTCTTCCGCGCTCGGTTTCCACATCGTGCCCATATCGAGCAGATTGACGAAGAAGTCGTTGGTGAGCGACTCGGCCCGTTCGGTGAAGACGCCGTGCAGGGATTGTCCGAAGTTGGCGTTCAGTGCGCGCATGCCGCCCACGAGCACCGTCATCTCCGGCGCGTTCAGCGTCAGCAGTTGTGCGCGATTCACCAGCATTTCCTCGGCCGTCACGGCGTAGTTGGCTTTTTGGTAATTGCGGAACCCGTCGGATACCGGTTCGAGCACGGCGAAGGATGCCACGTCGGTTTGCTCCTGTGACGCATCCGTGCGTCCTGGCGTGAAAGGAACGATGATGTCGTGACCAGCGTTCTTTCCCGCTTGCTCGACGGCGGCGCATCCCCCCAGGACGATCAGGTCAGCGAGCGATACCTGCTTCCCGCCGGATTGGGCGCTGTTGAACGCTTGTTGGATTTCCTCGAGGGCGTCCAACACCTTCACCAGTTGTTCCGGCTGATTGACCTCCCAATCCTTCTGCGGCGCCAGACGGATGCGCGCCCCGTTCGCACCGCCGCGCTTGTCGGAGCCACGGAACGTGGAGGCCGACGCCCAGGCGGTCGAGACCAGCTCTGGGATCGAAAGACCCGAATCAAGAATCTTGCCCTTGAGGTCGGCGATGTCCTGCGCATTGATCAGCTCATGATCGACGGCGGGGACGGGGTCTTGCCAGATTAAGTCCTCTTTCGGGACTTCCGGGCCGAGATAGCGCGAGCGAGGCCCCATATCGCGGTGCGTCAGCTTGAACCACGCGCGGGCGAAGGCTTCGGCGAACTCGTCGGGGTTCTCCAGGTAGCGCCGCGCGATGGGCGCGTAGATCGGATCGTAGCGCAGGGAGAGATCCGCCGTGGTCATCATCGGGCGGTGCTTCTTCGTCGGATCGTGCGCGTGGACGACCATATCCTCTTCATCCACGTCCTTGGCCAGCCACTGATGCGCGCCGGCCGGACTCTTGACCAGCTCCCACTCGTACTTGAACATCACCTTCAGGTAGCCCATATCCCACTGGGTCGGGTTTGGCTTCCAAGCGCCCTCGATGCCGCTGGAGATCGTGTCGCCCCCTTTGCCGCTGCCGAAAGTGCTCTTCCAGCCCAGCCCCTGCTCCTCGATGGGGGCGGCTTCAGGCTCGGGGCCGACGTGAGTCGCCGGGCCTGCGCCGTGGCACTTGCCGAAGGTGTGCCCGCCGGCGATCAGCGCGACGGTCTCTTCGTCGTTCATCGCCATGCGCGCAAATGTCTCGCGGACGTCGTGCCCGGAGGCTTCCGGGTCCGGCTCGCCGTTCGGCCCCTCAGGGTTCACATAGATGAGGCCCATCTGCACGGCGGCCAGCGGGTTCTCGAGATCGCGATCTCCGCTGTAGCGCTCGTCGCCGAGCCATTCCTCTTCGGCGCCCCAGTAGATGTCCTCCTCCGGCTCCCAAATGTCCTCGCGCCCGCCCGCGAATCCGAAAGTTTCCAGGCCCATCGATTCCAGCGCGCAGTTGCCAGCGAGGATCATCAGGTCGGCCCAGGAGATCTTGCGCCCGTACTTCTGCTTGATCGGCCAGAGCAGCCGGCGCGCCTTGTCGAGGTTGATATTGTCGGGCCAACTGTTAAGGGGCGCAAACCGCTGATTGCCGGTTCCCGCGCCGCCGCGGCCATCGCCCATGCGGTAGGTGCCCGCGCTGTGCCACGCCATGCGGATGAAAAGCCCTCCGTAGTGACCATAATCGGCCGGCCACCACTCTTGTGATTCGGTCATCAGTTCATAAAGGTCCTGCTTCACGGCCTCCAGGTCCAGTTTCTCGAATTCCTCGGCGTAGTTGAACTCCTCACCCATCGGGTTGCTCTTGGTGTCATGCTGATGCAGGATCTTGAGGTTCAACTGGTTCGGCCACCAATTCTGGTTTGATGTGCCTCGGCTGGCCATAGGTTTGGCGGATTTGCCCGTCACCGGGCACTTGCTCTCTTTTGCCATCTTTGGTCTCCTTATTTTTTAGAATACGATTGAATTTGAGGTACTACAAGCACGGCGAGTCATCCAAATTATTGATCAAACTTCGCCTCCTTTACAGATTTGCTGATTTGAATATAGTCTTTCGGATTTCAGAGTCTTTAGCAGAAACAGATGGAGCGTGACGCCCACGGCGACCACGCCGAGCGAGGCGCGCAGCCACCAGGTCGTGGCCGCAAACAGCACGGTCGCGCCGATTCCGCCCCACAAAATTGCCAGCGTGATCGCTCGATCGCGCGGAGTGATGGCGTGGTGTTCGCGGTAATTGCGGATATACCCGCCAAACCACGGGTGGTGGATCAGTCAATCGTAGAGCCGCTGCGAACTGCGCATAAAGCAGGCCGCCGCTAGCAGGAGAAAAGGCGTGGTGGGTAGCACCGGCACGAAAATGCCGACGACGCCCAGGATTACGGCAAGCACGCCCGCCGTTACCAGGAGCCACTTGAGGAGGGGGTGGAGGTTCATGCCGGCTCCTTCTTCTCGTCCTCGATGACTTGCTGGCAATCGGGGCATACGCCATAGAAGGTCACCTGATGCCGTTCAATCTGATAGCCGGCAGCTTCTGCGGGCGTCAGATTTATCCCCGCAAAGTCACGTTCGATGTCAATCAAGGTGTGGCAGTGCGTGCAGAGCAAATGATGGTGTTGCTCCGTGTTGGTATCGTACCGCAGCCCGCCCGTGCCCGGGTCTTGCACCTCCGTCAAGGCATCCAACGCCACTAATTCGTGCAAGGTGTTATATACGGTGGTGCGTGAGACGTTGGGCATCACATCAATGACCCGTTGGTAAATCTGATCGGCTGTCGGGTGGCTGTCATCGTCAGTCAAGAGTCCCAGGATGAGCCGGCGTTGGGGCGTGATTTTGAGGTTGTTCTGTCGCAGCAGAGAAAGCTGGGTTTCTAAGTATTCCATAAGTCCCCTTGCTTGTAATTTATCTTAATTAGTAATCATTATAAATTAGAAGGGGTATATTGTCAAGAAAAGAAGTGAGGGGGCAAACGAAGACGCTTCAAGGTATCCGGAATAGAGGACAAAATCAAATGGCGCACTGCTTCGATTGAGGATTACGGGGTAAAAGTCGCGATCTGAGCAAAGCTGGTTCCGAAACAGGTGCGTCATGTTGAAAGCCAACGCAGTTTAGGTTGCAGAGCAGTTGAGGGACTTATCGTCGTGACGTCTGTAAAGCACTCACATCGCGAAAAATCTGTTGCGAAAGCAGGCTTTCAAGAGGGAAATCATGGCTTAGGTCACAGGACGGCATTCTCTCTGTACCGATGTGGCAGCGATCAAAGGTGTAGACAATGCCTCCAGGATCTGCTCATGTGATTGACCACTTGCCAAGCGGCATCGGTACAGAGAAGTGATCGAAGAGATAGTGTACAAGCGTAGGGAGTTTTCAGCCCAAATGTTGAGTTCCCTCATCGCTAGCGGTTTGCTATGGGAATCTATCGATCTCTTCAAGAAAGTGGGCGGTTCTACTCTTCCAGGTGAAGTAGGGCACAGTTATGCCCAAGGCATTCCGCCCCATCCTCTCTCGTAGTCTATCATCAGAAAGCAACATCTCCAGCCCATATGCGAAGCCGCTCACGTCATCAGCCTGGACGATGATAGCGCCTTCTCCTCGCTTGAGCGATCGATCACTTCGGGGGATATGGACGTCAGCGGTACATATTCCCAAGAGATACTCGGTCGCAAACGGGACGAGGTGACTCGCCACCACCGGCACGCCGGTCGCAGCGGCCTCCTGTGCCGACATGCCGAAACCCTCCATCACCGAGGGCGTGCAGTAAACGTCCGTGACCGCGTAGAGCGTCGGCAGCAGGTCCCAGACGTAGCCCACGACCGCGACGTGCCTCTGCAACTTGAGGGCTCGGATCAACTGCTTGAGCTCGCGGGCCAGTAGCTCCTCGTTCTCGTCGATAGAGACCACGAGCAGGCTGTCGGGCACGCGCTCGTGCGCCTGGGCGAAGGCCTTGATCAGCACGTCCTTCCGCTTGGTGGCGTCGGTGCGGCTGATCTCCGTGACGATCTTCCGATGGCGCACCTCCTCCGGCGGCAATCCCGAACGCTGGCTCAGGAATTCCCAGATATCATCCTCTTCTGGGACGTCTCGGGGGTGGTAGCGCTCCGTGTCCACGCAGGGCGGCAGAAAGAGTGGCTCTTTTCCGTAGCCGTAATCTTCCAGCAGCGATTGCCTGATCTTGGATGAGGTGGCCGCGATGCCGTCCAGCCTGGGTATCAGATCTCGTTCGACGGCGATCCGCTCGTCGATGTGCAGGCTTTCCCATCGGGCCTCGGGCACGTTGCGCTTCTTGATCGCGCCAAGGGAGTGGGGCACCCAGATGTGTCTCGCGTTCTCTTGATGGCCTTCGTTGTATCGAACGCCGAGCGCGGCTCCGTCCCAGTAGTGGGAGATGATCAAGTCCACCACTGTTTTCTCGGCGTCGAGAAAAGCTCTCAGGAACGCGACCAACCGGGGTATCCGCTCGTGCATGTCCTCCTTGCGAACGAATTCCGGGCATTCGTCCTCCAGGTAGAGGATGCGTTGGCGCCGGCCTTTATAGTGGAGGCCCCGACGCTGCTCGCCGGTCACAGGATGCGGATACCCCCCTCGATTGACAATTGTGACCCTGAAACCGAGTTTCACCAACGCCGCGCTGAACTGGTTGACGAACACGTTCTGCCCGCCAGTGTCCGGCAGGCCAGGGATGACATCCCACTGGTGGATCCCGTGGTTGGTGATCATCAAGACGTGCTTCTTGGACGAGGCGAGAAACGCGATGTGTTCTTCTTGGGGATTGATGGGGATATCAGACATAGTATGGAGAATGGAGAATAGCGAATGATGAATAGCGAATGGCAACTTCGCTATCATTCGCGATTCACGAATAATCCGCCTGCACTGTCCAGTGTGACTGGAAAGGGGTCGCTCAACGTACCGATAAAGGCGCCGTTGGGCGCGAACATGTGTGAGGCCAGCATCACCCACTCATCGTTCGGATTCAGCGTCAACTTGCCGGTATAGAACGAGCCGATCTCGTTGCCGATCAGGAACTCATCGGTGGTGAGGCTGAATGGCCCCAAGGGATCGTCGGCGATCAGGTAGTGGATGCCGGTGAGCAGTTCCAGGCCGGTTCGGCGACGCCAGCGGGCCGAGTGCACCGAGGCCTGGGCGCAGAATAGCAGATAATAGCGGCCCTCGATCTCCACCAACTGCGGCACCTCCAGGTGACCGAAATCGCCCGGTTCGGACACCGGAGGCAGCACCTCCCAGTGGATCAGGTCGTCGGAGCGAGCGTGGGCGATCACGCCGCGGCCGTCGGCCGGCCCATGGTTGACGCGGGCGGTGATGAAGGCGTGGAAGTCGCCCTGCCCTTCGGATTCCTGGGGATGCCGGAAGATCCAGGGATCGCGCCAGGCCTGGTCGTGCCACAGATCCAGGTCGAGCAGCTCGTACCAGCGCGGGTCGGCGACGATGAGGGGATTCGCCGGGTGCTTCTCCCAGTGGATCAGATCCCCGGAGGTCGCCAGCCCGATGCGCTGCACCAGCCCTTCCTCGCTTCGCTTCCCACCGGTGTAGAAGAGGTGCCACAGCCCCTCGTGCCGGATGACGCTGCCGGTCCAGGTGGTGTAGCTGTCGAAGGCGTCGCTCTCGGCCGGGCTGGGATGAAGCGCATCGGGCAGCACCTGCCAGTTTCGCAGATCGTGGGAGATGGCGTGGCCGATGGATGCGTGCCAATGGCGCAGATCGGGGTCCTCTATCGAACGGGGGGCTTGCAGATAGAAGACGTGGTAGTCCGGGCCATCCTGGACCAGCCAGAAATCCCAGATCCACTTGTCGGGTAGATGTAAGGTCATCGCTGAAGCCTATCCTCCTCCTTTGATGCCGCTGGTGGCAACGCTCTGCACGAACCACTTCTGGAAGAGCAAGAAGACGATCAGCACCGGCACGGTGATCATTGAGGCAAAGGCCATCAGGTCTCCCCAGAGCCGGGGATCTTGCCCGAAAAAGGCCTGCATGCCGATGGTCAGCGGGCGCACGTCCTCGCCTCGGGTCACCATCAAGGGCCAGAGGAAATCGCCCCAGTGGGTGAGGAACTGGAGAATGGCGACGGTGGCGAAGACCGGTTTGGAAAGGGGCAACACGATATTCCAGAAGATGCGGAGGCGGCTGGCCCCGTCTACCAGCGCGGCCTCCTCCAGATCCTTGGGAAGGCCGATGAAGAACTGATAGAACAAGAAGATGGAGAAGGCATCGGCGATGAAGGGAATGATCTGGACGTGATACGTGTCCAGCCAGGTATTTGCGCCGCCGAACCATGGCAAGTTGTTCACCAGCAACAGCAGCGGCACCGCCACAGACTCGAACGGAATGATGATCAGCGCGATGATGATGGAGAGCATCAGACTGCGCCCCTTGTAACGCAGGCGAGCCAGGGCGTAGGCGATCAGGCTGTTGACGAACAGGCCAAACAGGACCGTGAACCCCACGATGAACACCGAGTTGAACATCAGCTTACCGAAGTTGAGCTGTTGGAAGACGTCGTAGTAGTTCTTGAACCCCACGTCGCCGCGCGGGATGAAGGCGTACAGCGAGCTCATATCGCCCGTCACCTGCATCTCATCGTTTTTGACCGAGGAGACGAGCATGAAGACGATGGGAAAGAGGAAGAAACAGGCCAGAGCGATCAGGAGCAGATAATTAAGCCCTCTCCTGACCGTTTTGCGCAGTCGATATTCAAGACTATGCGTTTCTGTGTGACTGTGATCGCTCATCATCTCACTCCACCTGCCTTTCCTCGCGCAGGAAGCGCCGCTGTAACAGGGACACGCCCAGGACGATCAGGAAGAAGACGATGCTGATGGCCGCGGCGTAGCCCACCTTGAGGTTGCCCCATCCCTGGTGGACGAGGTGCACGATGGTGGTCATCGAGGCATTCTGCGGCCCGCCCTTGGTCATCACCTCGACCTGGGTGAAGAGTTTGAAGGCCAGGATGGTTGTAGAGACCACCACGAAGATGGTCGTGTTGCGCAACTGCGGCAGCGTGATGTTGAAGAACTTCTGGATTGTGTTGGCACCATCCACCTCCGCGGCTTCGTAGAGATACTCAGGGATGTCCTGTAGACCCGCCAAATAGATCACCATCTGAAAGCCTGCCCCTTGCCAGATGGAAAGCAGCATAATGGCCGGAAAGACCAACTTCGTATTCTGTAGCCAGCTATAAGGCCCCAGCTTACCGAAGGATATGGCCTGGATGAAGGCGTTGATCAGCCCTTTGCCGGGATTGTAGAGGAAGGTCCAGATGATGGCGACCACGACCATGGTGGTGACCACAGGGCTGAAATAGATGGTGCGAAAGATGTTGACCCCTTTGATTTTCTGATTGACCAGCATGGCGAGAAAGAGGGCCAACGAGGTCTGAATCGGGACGACGACGATGACGAAGTAGAAATTGTTGAGCAGTCCGCGCAGGAACGCCTCGTCCTTCAACAGACGCGCGTAGTTTCGCAGGCCGATGAACTGGGTCGGGAGGTTGGGGTTGGGGATCAGGCGCTGATCGGTGAAGGAGAGGCCAATCGCCATCAAGAACGGGATCACCAGGAAGACAGCGAGCAGTATCAGCGCCGGCGCTGAGAAGAGCCACGCCATAAGGGACTCGCTGCGCTCCTGTGAAGAGAGCGGGGATTTCTGAGTTTCATTTGCAGTCATTGCCGTTCCTCCAACTACCGCCCGTTGGGAGCGCGAGGTAAGTGTCATCGCGCTCCCAACGGATTTAGCATACGTCAGGGCCGCGCCCTGAGCTTGTCGGGGTCTTTGGGACTTTGCGTGGCGAACATTTATTCGACGCCATATTTGGGTATTTTGAAGCGATCTTGGCCAAGATGTGGCGGCAAAACGCTGCAAGTTGGGCCACCACCACGCGAAATCCCAAAGAGCCGCTTGTCGAAGGGTACGCTTCCCTACTCTGGGGCCGGATACCCCTGATTGTCTTC
>CAZANJ010000046.1:0-12491 GCA_964486415.1 uncultured Anaerolineales bacterium | reverse complement strand
ATTGACTTTCACCTGGCGTAGGTATAAAATCCACTCCGGATAGTGCTCCGTCTAATCAAAACCGTCACCGCCAGTGAGATGAGAAACAACATTCGCAACTTAGCCGAGTTTGTCGCGCGTGATTAGAAACTGACACTGCCAAATCACTAGAAAAATGTCCCTATTTCACGGCCTGGATACCGAAGCCTACGACCGAGAGTACAGCGAACGCGAGTTACTGCGTCGCATCGCGCGTTACTTCGTGCCGCACGGTAGGCGCGTCTTCTTTGTAGCCGTGATAATCACCGCGCTGGCCTTCGTGGGCGCCGGGCAGATATTCGTCATCTCGCGCGGGCTGGACGTCATGCTCGGCGAATCGCTCACACCGGGGCCGGTGCTGATCATCGGCGGGATCGTGCTGGCCTTCGGCATCTCCAACTGGGGCGGGAACTGGATCCGCCGCCGCATCCTCGCCCGCGTCATCGGCGACGTGGTGCAAGCGCTGCGCGAGGACGCCTTCCAGGCCGTCGTGGGCCACGATATGTCCTTCTTCGACGAGTTCCGCTCCGGGCGCATCATCAGCCGCATCACGTCCGACACCGAGGAGTTCGCCAACGTGGTGCAGCTCGTCACCGATCTGCTCAGCCAACTGCTCCAGGTGGCCATCCTGGTCGTGGTCCTGCTCCGCATCTCCTGGCGATTGACGCTGATGGTGCTGGCCTTCACCCCATTTGTGATCCTGCTGGCGATGGGCTTCCGGAAGGTAGCCCGCCGCGTCACACGGGCCGGCTTCCGCATCCTGGCCGAGGTCAACGCCGCGATCCAGGAGGCGGTGACCGGCGTCGGCGTGGCCAAGATCTTCCGGCAAGAGGCGGCGCTCTACGATGAGTTCACCGCCGTCAATCGGCAATCCTACCGCGTCAACCTGCGGCGCGGGCTGACGCTCTCCGTCGTCTTCCCCATCCTCAACGCTCTATCCGGCGTGGGCACGGCGATCTTGGCCTACTGGGGCGGACGGGCGGTCCTGAGCGCGGTCATCTCGGTCGGAAACTGGTACTTTTTCTTGCAGAGCGTGGATCGCTTCTGGTTCCCGATGATCAACGTGGCCGCCTTCTGGAGCCAGTTCCAGGCCGGCCTCTCGGCATCCGAGCGCATCTTCGCCCTCATCGACGCCGAGCCGACGGTGCGACAGGAGGCGGAACGGCCTGTGGGACAGATACGCGGCGCGATTGGCTTCGACGAGGTTTATTTCCGCTACACAGAACAGGAAACGGTATTGGAAGGCTTCTCGCTCCACATCGCGCCGGGGGAGAGCGTGGCACTGGTGGGACACACCGGCGCGGGCAAGAGCAGCATCGCCAAACTCATCGCTCGCTTCTACGAATTCCAGGGCGGGCGGATCACCATCGATGGGCAGGATATTCGCACCTTCGAGTTGCACGATTACCGCGAGCAGTTGGGCATAGTCTCCCAGATGCCATTCCTGTTTTCGGGAACGGTGGCCGAAAACGTCCGCTATGCCGCATCCCACTTCACGGACGCCGAGATCGAAGGGCTGGCGCGGCGCATCGGCGGGGGCGAATGGCTGGAGACGCTGCCCAACGGGCTCCAGACCCACGTCGGGGAGCGCGGCGGACGGCTATCGATGGGCCAGCGGCAGCTCGTGGCGCTGATGCGCGTGCTGGCTCAATCACCCGCCATCTTCATCCTGGACGAGGCCACGGCCAGCGTTGATCCATTCACCGAGGCGCAGATACAGGAAGCCATCGACCTGATCCTGCGGCGCAGCACGTCGATCTTGATCGCGCACCGCCTATCGACCGTGCGTGCGGTGGATCGCGTCATTGTGCTGGGGAATGGCCGCATCATCGAGGAGGGAGATCACGAGGCGCTGATGGCTCAGGGAGGCCATTATGCCGAACTTTACGACACCTATTTCCGCCACCAGTCGCTGGAGTACGTGGAGGAGAGAAGGCCCTGAAAGTTTGCGGAAACCTTTAGGGGCTCGCCCGCATCAATGGACAAAAAGGGGAAACGGGCGTAGAATACTGAAAAGAACTAGACCAATCAAGGGAGGCTTTCCGTGATCAAGATAGAAAAGATCGATACCGCTTCTGGAGCGGACGTACGGCGTTTCATAAGAATCCCCTTCCGGCTCTACGCCGATTGTCCACAGTGGGTGCCGCCGATTCGGGTGGATGTCAAGACGAAGTTGAACCGGCAAAAGCACCCCTTTTACCAACACTCCGACGCCGATTTTTTCATCGCCTCGCGGGATGGGCAAGACGTGGGGCGCATCGGAGCGCTGGAGAATCGACGCTTCAATGATTACCATGGCACGAAAGAGGCGCAATTCTACCTCTTCGAGTGCATCGACGACCAGGATGTGGCCAATGCTCTCTTCGAGCGCGTCTTCGAGTGGGCACGGGATCGCGGGCTAGAAGCCGTGGTCGGCCCCAAGGGCTTCAGCCCCTTCGATGGGTACGGCATTCAGATAGAGGGCTTCGAGCATCGTCAAATGATGATGATGATGAACTACAATTACGAATACTACCGCCATCTGGTCGAAAATCTCGGCTTCGAAAAAGAGGTGGACTTCGTCTCGACCTACATCAAGATCAGCGATTTCCAATTGCCGGAGCGCGTCCATCGCATCGCCGAGCGCGTCAAAAAGCGCCGTAACCTTATAGTCCATCGTTTCCAGAGCAAGCGCGAGCTGAGGGAATGGAAGGATCGGATTGGAAGAGCTTACAACGATACCTTCGTGGATAATTGGGAATACTACCCTCTCACGCAAGCGGAGATCGATTTCGTGCTCGATGATCTGATACTGCTGGCCGATCCGCACTTCATCAAAATCATCACCCACGAAGGGGATGTGGTGGGCTTCCTCCTCGGATTCCCCGATATTTCGGCCAGCCTGCAACGAGCGAACGGACGTCTCTTTCCATTCGGGCTCCTCCAGATGCTCTGGGATATGCGGCGCACAAACTGGACATCATTGAACGGGATGGGCATCGTCCCCCAGTTCCAGGGGTTGGGCGGCAACGCGCTGCTCTACTCCGAGATGGAGAAGACAATCAAAAGCAGCCATTTCATCCACGCCGAGCTGACTCAGGTGGCGGAGACGGCGGTGCAGATGCGGCGCGATTTAATCAACCTGGGCGCCAAACCCTACAAGAACCATCGCGTCTACATCCGGCACCTAGACTGAGCTGTCTTGACACACTTGACCGGCGTGGTACAATTCTCTCGCTCATTTCAAATATTACACATACAATGTCTCATCAATGGAACGCGCTAGCCCTGGGTCTCAAAGGAAAATCAGGTTTTGCCGCTTCGCTTACGGGAAACCCGGTTTTCAGAGTAGGGGGTAGCGCGGTTTTTTATGCAGATGGAACACAAGGAGTTAATCTAAGTGAGTGAACCTTATTACGACGTTATCCGCCCCCATGGTGGGGCTTTGATCGACCGCGTGCTGCGCGGCGAGGTGCGCGAAGCGGTGCGCGAACGGGCCGCCGAAATGCCCAAGATTTCACTGGATCCGATGGGCCTTTCCGACCTTGAACTTATCGCCACCGGCGCCCTCAGCCCGCTCACCGGCTTCATGCGCAAGGCGGACTATGACCGCTGCGTCGATGAGATGCGCCTCACCAGCGGCGTGGTCTGGACCGTGCCCGTCACCTTGGCCGTGGAGCAAGAGCTGGCCGATCAGATTGAGGAAGGCCAAGAGATCGCGCTCTGCGAGGGTGAGCGCTCCCTGGCCGTGATGGAAGTGGCGGAGAAGTACCCTTACACACGCGCGCTCAAGGAGCACGAGGCGCTTGAAGTATACCGCACCAGCGCGGAGGAACACCCCGGCGTGGCGCGGCTCTATCAGCGCGGCGACGTGCTGCTGGGCGGAGACATCTGGTTGGTCGATTGGCCCAGTGCTTTCAAGGCGGAATTCCCCGAACTGCGCCACTCTCCGGCCCACACGCGCCGCATGTTCGCGCGGCGGGGTTGGCGCAGCGTGGTCGGCTTCCAGACCCGCAATCCGATCCACCGCGCCCACGAGTATTTGCAGAAGACGGCGCTGGAGATCGTGGACGGCCTGTTCATCCATCCGCTGGTCGGCGAGACCAAGAAGGACGACATCCCCGCCGATGTGCGCATCGCGTCTTACGAGGCCATCCTGCGCGACTATTACCCGGCCGATCGGGTGCTGCTGGGCGTCTTTCCGGCGGCGATGCGCTACGCCGGCCCGCGCGAGGCCATCTTCCACGCCATCGCCCGCCAGAACTACGGCTGCACTCACTTCATCGTGGGCCGTGATCACGCTGGCGTCGGCGATTACTATGGCACCTATGACGCCCAGGACATCTTTGATCAGTTCGCTCCAGGTGAAATCGCCATCACCCCGTTCAAGTTCGAGTATGCCTTCTACTGCAAGAAATGTGGCGGCGTCGTCTCTGCCAAGACCTGCCCGCACAGCTCGGATGATTGGATCTATCTGAGCGGCACACAGGTGCGGCAGATGCTGCGCAACGGCGAGATGCTGCCCGAAGAATTCACGCGCCCTGAGGTAGCCAAAGTGCTGTTGGAGGGAATGCGAGAGTAGTTTACTTTTCACGTTTCACGTTTCACGTTTCAAAAGGAAGCTTATGCTACGAAGATTATTCAAAGGTCGTACACCCCGCAAAGTCCTGGTGGCCGGGCTCGATTGCGCCCCGCCGAACGTGATGTTCAAGACCGGCGCTGAAGATGAGCTGGGCTTGAAGGACCAACTGCCCAACTTGAGTCGCATGATCGACGAGGGTATCTACGGGCCGCTCTCCAGCTCCATTCCCTGCATCACGGTGCCGGCCTGGACCTCGATGCTCTCCAGCAAGGATCCGGGCACGCTGGGTTTCTACGGCTTCCGCAATCGCGCCGATCATTCCTACGATAGGATGAACATCGCCACGGGCAACGCCATCCACGAGAAGCGCGTGTGGGATGTGCTGGGCGAGGCCGATAAGGAATCCATCGTCGTCGGCGTGCCGCAGACCTACCCCATCAAGCCCCTTAAAGGTCATCTGGTCAGCAGCTTCCTCACCCCCAGCACCGACCGGCAATACACCTACCCCAACGAACTGCGCTACGAGATCGACCGCGTGCTGGACGGTACGCCCTACGATGTGGACGTGGCCCATTTCCGCACCGAGGACAAGGATTTCCTCCTCAAGCAGATTCAGGATATGACCGAGAAGCGCTTCGCGGTCATCAAGTACCTGCTGCAAGAGAAGCCATGGGATTTCTTTATGTTCGTGGAGATCGGCCTGGACCGCCTTCACCACGGGATGTGGAAGTTTTGGGATCCCTCTCATCATATGCATGAGCCGGGCAACCGCTACGAGGATGCCATTCCCGCCTACTACCGCTACCTGGATCGCGAGCTGGGCGAGATTATGGAGTTGCTGGACGATGATACGCTGCTGATGGTCGTCTCCGATCACGGCGCCCAGGCGATGGACGGCGGCTTCGCCGTCAACGAATGGCTGCGGCGCGAGGGCCTGCTGGTGCTAAAGGACGATCCGCCATATGAAGGGCTAGTACCCTTCGAGAAGGTCGAGGTGGATTGGGAGAAGACGACCGCGTGGGGCGCTGGCGGCTATTACGCCCGCATCTTCATGAATGTCGAGGGCCGAGAGCCACAGGGCAAGGTGCCGGCCGACCAGTATGAGAAAGTGCGCGATGAACTGAAGGAGCGCATCGAGGCCACCGTCGATCACGAGGGCAATCCGATGGGCTCGGTGGCCTTCAAGCCGCAGTATCTGTACCACACAGTGCGCAACGTGCCGCCCGATCTGATGGTCTACTTCGGCAACCTGCGCTGGCGCTCGGTGGGCTCCTTTGGCCTGCCCGACATCTACACGTTCGAGAATGACATCGGCCCGGACGACGCCAATCACGCTCAGAACGGCGTCTTCACGTTATGGGATCCACGCGAGGATCATGGGGGGCGGTACGTCGAGGGCTTGCAGTTGATGGACGTGGCCCCTACCGTGCTGGACATTGTGGATGTGGAAGTGCCGCCGGATATGCAGGGTAAAGTCGTAAAACGATAGACGAAAAAGTGAGCAAATGGATTCGATGGTAAACGGGCGTAATCCTCTTTCACTTTTGATGTGGGCCGCCCTGGCAGCGATGTTGGCGGCGGGAGCATACCTGGCCGGATCGGTGATGGCGCGTCAATGGACTATGCCGTCCATGGCGCTTCCCGATGCGACGGAGACTCCGACCCCGCCGCCGAATGTATCCTGGATGATACCGGGGGAAGCGGCGGAGGGCTCATTGGGCGCGGAGACCGCGGACAAGTGGCAATTCCAGGGACGCGCGGGCCAATCGGTCACCATCGAGATGTGGCTCCATCCCGGCAGCGGCTCCGGCGTCGAGGCGGAGCTGGCAGTCCGCCTGCTGGCCCCCGATGGAACAGCCCTGATCGAGCAGGAGGGCTCCGTCTTCCTGCCCCCCTATCTCTCTCAACCGCAATTGCCGGCTGATGGCCTTTACCAGGTGCAAGTGATGCCCACCCAGGGAGCGCCGGGGCGCTACTCCCTCGTGCTGGCGCTCGGCGCGGCGAGCGCATCGACCACACCGGGGATGCTACAGCCCCTCGATGAGGTCTCACCGCTGCGGTTGACGGCGACGCCCGGCGACCCGGCCGACATAGACGCGCCCGCCATCGTCGAGCAGCAGTTCCAATGGCCCACGGTACGCCGGGCTATCTCTGGGTGGACCTTTCACGATCCGCGCAATCCCGGCCACATTGGGCTCGACATCGCGGCCCAGATGTGGGATCCCATCGTGTCCATTACCGACGGCGTAGTCGTGTTCGCAGACTGGGGCGGCGGTTATGGCAATCTCGTCATAGTGGACCATGAGGGCGGTTGGCGCACCTATTACGCTCATCTCTCGGAGATCATCGTCGAAAATGGGCAAAGTGTGCGACAAGGGGAACTCCTAGGAGGAGCGGGCACCACGGGCTACTCCACCGGACCACACCTCCACTTTGAACTGCGCTACCAGGACCGTCCGGTAGACCCTCACATTTACTTGCCATAGGGATTGCGGATTGCAGATTGCGGATTGCAGATTGCATCCTGCAGAGGAGGAGAAGGATGAGATATTTACTTGCTGTGCTTCTAGTGTTGATGCTTCTGGTCACGCTGGCACCGCCGGTCGCCCACGCCGAGGTGCTCGTCGAGGGAAATGCCGAGGAGGGCACCGGAGTCGAGGAGGGCGGTAGCGTCGGGGCGGTACTTGGCACACTGGGGCTCTATGCCGCGATGATGGCCGTTCTGGCCGTCGGCGCCGAGGTGATAATCGATGCCGTGCGCCCCATCTTCGGGCTCAAACGAAAGACGACGGCCAAGGAGGCCCTCAGTGATTTGCGGGACTGGCTGCCCGGCGCCTTAGAAGATATGGGGGCCAATTCAAAAGCTCAACAACAGGTCGGCGAGCGATTGGAAGAACTGGAAAGAATCACACTCCAGTTCGAGGATAAGGCAGAGCGAGTGCGCCACGCAGTGCGCGACGAGCTATCGAATACGCTCAAGAGCCTGGCTATCTATTCAGCCGAAGAGGCACTTGAGAGAAGCTGGAGCCGTCTGAAACCAAAGCTGAAGAAGATCGATCCTGACCTGAACACAGAAGAGCTTCGCGATTGGCTGGAAGCGGCGCTCACACGCCTTAAAGAGGAAGATGCCTCCAATATCGCCGAAGTCAACACCTACCTGCACTCGGTATCCATGCTGTTTGACGCCGTGCGGGAGGAGAACTACAATCTCCAGGGGCCGCTGCGTAAATTCTGGCGCTGGCTGTGCGATAACATGCTCAGCATAGCACATATCATCCAGGGTATTGGATGGCTCCCAGCCTGGTTACGTACCCCAATCGCACTCATATTTCGGATTCCGGCTCTTTTACAATACCTCTGGGCCTGGTTGAAGGGCAAGCTACCCGAGGGCGAAACTCTACGTGAGCGATTAGAAAACCTGGGCCGGCACAAGTCCTTCGATCCTGTGCTCACTATGGAGGAGGCCGCCCGCCGCATCCTGGAGGAAAAAACACATCACAAGGACCAGGAGAATAATCGCATCGCATGGCTGCGTATCCTCTCGGTGATAGTGGGAATCTTGCTGGCCGCTATGTTGAAGATAGACGCAATTCAGCTTCTCGAGCCGATCCTGGGCAATGCTGCTGTCGCCTTCCGCGATATGAGCGAGGCCGGTCAGGCCGTAGAGTGGTACACCATTGGCGATCTGATGGGCTGGCACGTACAAACCCCGGCCGGTGTGCTCGGTAAAATTCTGAGCTTGTTGCTAAGGCTCAAGCCAGGCATCGCGCTCAGTGGGCTGGGCGCCGCTGCCGGCTCCGGGTTCTGGCACGATCAACTGGACAAGCTGCGCAACGCCAAGGATACCGTCGGGCAAATTGAGGAAATAAGCAAGCAGATTAAAGAAATGACCGGATAATTCCGGCCGCGGTGAGAAACGGGTCACATTTCCATCAAGACAAGCAGAACCGGTGGTTTTCAGGCCACCGGTTCTGCTCCTCCCAACCTTTCGCAATGCAAGTATTAGCGTCGCTCTTCGAGGCGACGTAGTTGTTCTTTCAAGGGCTCCTCAATATCTATCATCCTCTCCGTACCCACATAGGGCACCGTGCGGATTTCCCCCAAGCGATCCAGCGCACTGACTACGGCTGATACTTCTCGGATACACTGTCGAGCCGAATCTAGCAAAGAATTTATGGCATCAGGGTCCAAAAGCCCATCGCTCTCCAGCGAGTCCATTTCGAGCGAGAAGGACATCAGCCGATTGTTGATGTAATGGGCCAATGTGGTCACGGTTTGCTTGAGGGCCTGCGTCGCCGCCGCCTTTCGCGCAGCTCGATTCAGTCGCGCGTTCTCCACAGCGACGGAGACCCAGGAGGCCATCATCTTCAACAGCTCCATATCTCCCCGGGTGAATGAGGGGCTCTCCGGCCCGCTCAGCTTGTTGATCACCTCAAGCACGCCGATGGTATGCTCCTTGGCCTTCAGCGGCACGCACAATATGGCGCGGCTCTGAAAGCCAGTGGCGTGATCCACCTTTTTGTAGAAACGCGGGTCATTCTCCACATCGGGAACTAAGAGCGGTTCGCCGTGTTGAGCCACCCACCCGGCGATGCCCTGTCCCACTTTGATGCTAAAATCGGAGAACTGCACTGCATCTCCTTGCAACGTGACTGCAAATTGTAATTCCTCTTTATCCGGTTCCAGAAGCAGAAGGGAGCCCGCTTCCACTTGCAGAATTTTATTGACGTTCCCCATCACGCGCCTGAATATTTCCGGTTCGTCCAGCGTGGATGTGATGGCCTGTGCGAGATCGTGGAGCGACATCCAGTGCTGCACCTGTTGCTGAAGCCGGCGGTTAGCCAGAGCCAGCGCTTTGGTCAAATTCTCCTTCTCGCGCCGCAGCCGCTCCTCCTTCAGAGCGTTCTCGATGGCAACTCGGGCCTCGTCGGTGGCAAATGGCTTCTGCAAGAAATCCTTCGCCCCGAGACGAAAAGCCTGCAAGATCGAATCCTCAGAGCCATAGGCGCTGATCACAATTGTGGGTATCTGATAACCCTTCTGATGCAGCAGACTCATCAACTCCAGGCCGGAGATGCGCGGCAGGTGGAGATCCATCAGGATCAGATCCGGCACGTCCTCCAAGATGTGCTCTAGCCCCACCTTGCCATCGTGAGCCAGCAAGACCTGATAGCCATCTGGCTCCAGAACGGCGTTGCGCAGGAAAGCCCGCATATCACGATTATCCTCAATAACCAGCACCGTCTCTCGATTCATAGTTCCCGCTCACTTTCTTGAATCTGCTCACTTCAGCTTCTCCACCGCCGCCCTTAACCCTCGGCGGATAGCCTCCTTCCCCCCATTCCCAGACTTCGGACCAGCGATGGGCAATTTGAAGGAAAATGTCGAGCCGACGTCAGGCTCACTCTGCACCGAGATCTCTCCGTCGTGCAGTTCGACGAGCTGCTGACTTATGGACAGCCCCAACCCCAATCCGTCCACACTACGTGTGCTGGAATTATCAACGCGGCTGAAAGCTTCGAAAATCGTACGCTGATGCTCCGGAGGGATTCCAATGCCAGTATCAGATATGCTAACGGTGACACTGCTCTCGTTGACCGATGCAGAAACGGTGATCTGTCCCTCCGGCGTGTACTTCACAGCGTTGACCAGAAGATTGACTAACACTTGGCGGATGCGCGTATTATCGGCCCAGATCGATGGCAGGTCGGAAGGCAGCGCTCGCACCAGGCCAATGGACTTGTCGCCAATTCGTGATTCCGCGATGGTCATTGCCTCATCGATCACTTCGGCCAAATCCATCGCGCTCAAGTTCAAGGACATCTTACCAGCCCAAATCTGGCTGATGTCGAGAATGCTGTTGATCAAACCCAGCAGGTGCTTGCCGCTGCTGAAAATAGTGCTCAGATCCGTACGCTGAGTATCGGTCAGAGGCCCCTCAACCTCCTTCAACATCAAGCCGGAGAAGCCGATGATGGCGTTCAGTGGAGTGCGCAACTCGTGGGACATATTGGCGATGAACTGGGATTTGAGCTGATCCAGTTCGCGCAGCTTTTTCATCGCCTCCTCGTGTTGCAGGTTCTGTTCCTCCAGCTCGCTCAACAAACGCTCACGCTCATCCTCCGCCTCCACCAGGGCAGTGACGTCACGTAGCACCGCCACCACACTCGGCGACGCGCTTTCCCCAGCGCCTAACGAGGCTATGCTCACCTGGACCACTCGGCCCGACATCTCCAGCATAGCTCCCTCGCCATCGCGAGAGCCTTCTGCAACCTGCTTCATGATACCCGTTTTGCGAATCTGCGCCATGTTTTCTATCAAAGGCATCATGGATTTCCCCAGCAAATCGCTCCGCTCCAGGCCCAGCATCTCAATGGCGGCCTCGTTGACCAGGATCACACGGCCCTCGGCATCGGCCATAATAACCCCATCGGCGATTTTCTCCAGAATAGCACGTAGCCGGTCGACCTCCCACTCGCGGCGAGGAACACGCTTCATCGCCGCAAAATTAAACTCCGGCCAATAGAGACGCACGGTGAAGACGATGGCCCAGACAGCGGCGAATAGAGCGGTCGAGGTGGAGGAAGGCCATATTCCAGCCCAGCGGGGCTTCAGCAGGCCGATGAGCCCGACCAGGGGCATGACAAAAGCCATCACCCACCAGAATCGCTGTCGGGTCGAGCGATGCGCGATATGGAGCGTGGCCACGCTTGCCAGCACCAGGGCAGCGTTTGCCCAAGTGATTGCAAAAGCGGGCGCGATGGCTAGCCCTAGTGCGCCGCGCACACCCTGCCACACCGCTGCCCCGCACATCAATGCTGCGCCCATCATCCCGGCGCCGACTAGTTGATCCGCACGCCGCGCGGAGAGGGGAGGGGAGAGAAGGGGCCAGATCAATAACATCAGCCCGAACCAATCCAACGCGGCGGTAAGCCATCCGCTCCCAGGCCATCGCACGAACGGCGCGCCGAGGATGGATAAGCCCGTGCGCAGCGCCAGCCAGGGCGCACCGGCGATGAGTAAATCCGTGGCTTCATCCCCGCGTTCACGCTGCCACGTGAGCACACCGAGTCTCAGAACGATTCCCCAGCAAAGCAGGGCCAAGCCTACTCCAACCGGAGACTCACTTAAATTCCCCAGATGACGTGTAATCATTGACACTTTAGACTAATAAGTTTATGCTACCATGAAATTATCCCATACTCCCTCCACAAATTGCATTACAGTTTTGTTACAGTCGGGTTTATTCCCTCCCAGTAGGAGTTTTCCACTTGAGAATTCGGAAGTCTCTCGCCGATTATCTCGAAGGGAAGCTTAGTTCGCTACAGCGCCAATATCCGCTGTGCAATGGGCCTCTTGAGACTTCCGAATTCTGATGGAAGCTTACTGGAAAACTCCTGCTCCCAGATTCGCAACTCCAGCCCAGGACACACTCCCCACTTGCAAACTTACCACCTTTATGCTAAAAATACTATCAAAGGAGGCAAATTATGCCTATCGTTCCAAAAGCTATATTGAAAAAGCTCTACGTCAGAAAATCTCTTCGCACCGAAGGGGATAGTCTCTCCTTCAAACTAAAGAACGTCGCAGCTCCCGCTACCATCACTAATTGCCACGGCATCGACATAGATGGTCAAGCCATAGAAAACGACCAAATTACCATCATCTCCCCCCAGGGCAAGGAGCGCTTAGCCACAAAAATATCCAAGGAAGCGCCGTTTCACTTCCCCATCGGCGCGACCGTAAAGCTTCAAGTCACAGACATCACCCTCGATAGCTCCGAAGCCCACAATATCAAGTTACACTTGGAGGTCGAAGAGATAGGCCCCATCGACATCTCAATTTCCGACACCATCGCGCGAGAATAATCGGCGCCCCAAGCGCGATGCGCCATTGAGGCTCCTCGTCAATA